>JAVFAQ010000200.1:0-6034 GCA_034002325.1 Flavobacteriales bacterium
CCGGTCAATTACATCTATTGGGACGACCGCACCTACTTCCTGGTACGCCTGATCACACCGATCACGGTCCTGGCGTTCAACAGCTTCATCCACCACGGCCATCGTCAGCACCATCACCTACCACGGTGTATGGAAGCTCTACCGCACCCTGGTGGGCTACTACCCGAGCCTGCAGGGCCGCCTGGCCTTCGCCGTGCTCTTCATGCCATCCTCCGTCTTCTGGGGCTCGGCCATCCTGAAGGACACCTTCACCTTCACCGGCCTGTGCTACTACGTGTACGCCGTGGACCAGGTCTTCTTCCGAAAGGGGCCCCGGTTACGGAGCTGGGGCACGCTATTGCTGGGCACCATGATGATCCTGATGATGAAGCCGTACGTGTTCATGGTGCTCTTCCCGGCCAGCCTGCTGTGGATCATGTACGAGCGGGTGCAACGCCTGCGCAACGTGCTGTTCCGTGCGCTGGCCCTGCCCGTGGGGGCCGTGCTCCTGGCCGTTGTGTCGATCTATGTACTGGAACGCATGGAAGGGCGGCTCGACAAATTCTCCCTGAACCGCGCCTTGGACACGATCGTGATCGCCCAGCACGACCTGAAGCGCTCCGAGCAGTACGGGCAGAACTACTTCGACATCGGCGAGGTGGAGGCCACATGGGGCAGCGTGCTCTCGAAGTTCCCACAGGCCACGTTCGCCGGCCTTTTCAGGCCCGCCTTGACCGACGTGAGCAACGTGGCGATGCTGGTGAGCGCCTTGGAGAACACCTATCTGCTGCTGCTCACGGCGTTGATCCTGTGGCGTTCCCGGATCGTGTACCTGGTCACCCTGTTGGTGAAGAACCCGCTGCTGCAGATGTGCTTCACCTTCGCCATCATCTATGCCTTCACCATTGCCGTGAGCACGCCCAACTTCGGCGCCATGGTGCGCTTCAAGATCCCGCTGCTGCCGCTGTTCGTATCGGCGCTGTTCATCACCCGGTACATCCTGGACCAGCGCCGGGCCACCCTGCGCAGCGGGCGTAGGTTCAGCTTTGATGCCTATTCCGGCGGAGAACCGCCAACGGCCGAGGAGGTGCCCGCCGCCCGGGGCGGCCGACCGCATGCGCGGCGTGGGCCTCAGACCACCGTGCGGTACACCTCCCGCGCCAGCTCCAGCGATCGGTAGCGCTCGGCCAGTGCCCGCATTTCCGCGCGATAACCCGGCCGCGCCATGGTCCGGGCCACGCCGGCGAAGGCCTGGTCCAGGTCGGACAGGTCATGCTTGAACACCTGCCCGCCGATGCCCTTGCGCATGATCACATGGTCGTCCGAAATGCCGTCGGTCATCACGATCGGCAGCCCGCAGGCCCAATACTCGCCGTTCTTGATCGGGCATTGGTAGCGCTTGATCGGCGAGGGCTTGATGGGGCTGAAGGCGAGATCGGCGCTGGACAGGTAGGCGGAGACCTCCAGATGGGGCACCACCCGCAGGTGGAAACGCTCCATGGCCACGCCCGCCCGACGCGCCTTGGCCCGCAGTTCATCGGGGTCCATCGGGGAGAGCACCACCACGTGCATGTCCGGGAAATGCGCCTGCGCCCGGGCGAAGATGCGGAAGGCCTCCTCGTCGAAATAGAGGCCGCCGAACTTGCCCACGTAGATGCCCACCGTGGACCGCGGCCCGATCCCCAGTTCGGCACGCACCCGGTCGCGGTCCGCTGGCCGATGACCGAACTGTGCCAGGTCGGTGATGCTGGGGATCACGTGCAGGCGTTCCTCCGGTATGCCGGCCGCCACCAGGTCGGCCTTGTGGTTGTGCGTCACCGTGATGGTGTACCGGGCCCGCCGCAATTGCCGCCGCTCAAGCCGGTTCAGGGTCTTGTACCGCACGGAGGACTTGGTCCACACGCCGCACTCCACCATATAGTCCGAATGGGGCTCGAACGACTCCACATTGTAGGGCACGCCGGTCAGGGTATGCAACAGGTCGGCCAGGCCACCGGCGATGGACGCCTTGGCGATGACCAGGTCGATCCGGTGGCGGCGGATGTACATGGCCAACTGGAGGATCGCGCGCACGAACAGCAGCGCCTTGCCCAGCAGATGGGGTTTTCTGACCAGGGGCTCCAAGGCCTTGTGCCGCACCTTGGGAATGTCCAGGTCCACGTGGGGCAGCGGCCCGCGCGCGGTCTCCAGGGTGATGAAGTGAACGGCCTCCACGTCCTCCCGCTCGGCCAACAAATGCAGGTAGGGGAACACCGCCGAGGCGTTCAGCGGCTCACGCAGGCTCCAGTAACTGAGGAAGAGGATCCGCTTGCGCGGCCCGGGGGATGTCTCCATGTTCTTTCCACCGGCATGGGCCGGCCAACACCGCGCAGGACAGGCGATCGGGTGTCTCGGACGCGGCGAAAATACGACGGCGGGTGCGAGGGTGGCGCCCCGGTCAATGCTTGTGCAGCACGCTCACCAGGAACCGGCCGTTGATACTGGATGTGATCGTGGCCCGGCCCGCCAGGCGGTCGTCCATGTTCACCTCCCGGACACGGTCACGGACCATGAACTGACCGTCCCGCAGGTCGAAGTTCCATTGGTGCAGCCCGACCCAATCGGCCCCGGTGGCCACATTGACATCGTGCCGCAGGTACACCTTGCCACCCGGCCGCACCACGGCGACCATCTCCTCGATGGCCCGCACCGGGTCGTAGGCATGGTCCAGGCAATTGTTCGCATGGGCCAGGTGGAAGTGGTCGCGGGGGAACACTTGGGTGAGTTCCTCACCCGCCACGGCCCGGGGCGGCACCGGCGGCATGATGCCATGCTTGGCGAACAACCGGGCATAATGGTCGGCCAGCGGGTCCACCGCCGTAAGTTCCAGTTTCCGGCCTTCCATGACCTTGCCCATGCGCGAGAACGGGCCGCTGCCCACGTCCAGTACCCGGAGCACGGGGTCGTCCCAGTGCCGCAGCAGGTCCGCGAACACCGGTTGCAACGGCAGGTGCGGGTCGCTGCGCAGCCGGCCCTCCTCCCCGACGGGCCGCCCGTTCTCCAAGGTGTAATGCGCGGCCAAGTGGCCGTCCCAGAACGCCACCTCGTCGCGCAGCCCGATGCGCCATTTCAGCCGGTGCGGCAGTGGCAGGTACCGGGTTACCTTGAGCAGGACACGATCAAAGAGACCGATCATGGGATGGAGCTTGACGTGTTAGTGGGCGCATATGCGGTCCAGTCCGGGCGTTACCCGTCATGTTCCACCCGTTCATTTCCCTGCGGTCCGGTCGGCCTCGGGCAGAGCCATACTTTGATGGCGGCCTTCCACCTGCCGCGCCTCAGATAGGACTTGCACATGATGGTCCTGGCCTTGGTCCAAAGGTACCCCAGTTGTTCGGTGCGCGGTGGAGGCCGCAGCGCCAGCACATGCCCGTACAGCTGGCGATATCCCGCCCACAGACCGTCCAGGTCGGTCATGGCCGATGCGTGCCCCTTGCGGTAGTGCAGCACCACCTGGTCGGTGTGGTCGTAGCGGCCCGCGCGCCCCATGGAAAGGTAGAAAGCCAGGTCCTCGGCATGGCGCATGTGTTCGGGGAACCTCGGTACGGTGGTGGGCGTGCGGCGCGCCATCCATGAGGGGCCGAAGAACACCGACCCGTCCATGGCCATCAAGGCATCGAACGGCACACCGCGAAAGCCCGGACTGTACAGCGGCGACAGCGCACCGGAACCATGGTCCATGGCCAGCACGCGGCCGTCGGCGAACATCGTCCCCGGATCGGCCATCAGCACCATGGCGCGGGCCCGCAGGCTGTTGCGCGGCAGGCGGTCGTCCGCGTCAAGGAAGCAATAGAAGGCGCCCTGCATCCGGGCCAGCCCATGGTTGCGGGCCGTCGATACGCCGGGCCTTGGCTCGTGCAGGCGGTGCAGCCGGCGATCGGTGATGTCGGCCAGGCGCTCCAACGAGCCATCGGTACTGCCGTTGTCCACCACCAGCAGTTCCCAGTTCGGCCAATCCTGCGCCAGCACGGAATCCACGGCCTCACGGATGTAGGGCGCCGCGTTGCGCACGGGCATCACCACCGATATGAGCGGCTCAGTTCCCACCGGGCAAAGGTTCGTTCCGGTCGTGGAGCAAATGCACCAGCCGTTCCTCCAGCGGGGCCGACCGCGTGGGGGCCACCTCCGGCGCACGGGCCGTGGCCAGGGCCTCGGACAGCGCGTCGATGCCCGTCACGCGCAACCACCCGTCCCGCACGTGCTCCGGGAAGAGCTCCGTGGCATGCGGGTGCAAGGCCACCGAGGGCACGCCGCACAACGCGGCCTCGATCGTCACGGACGAGTACTGGGTGAGGTGGACGTCGGTGTGCCCCAATGAGGCCGCCAGCGGCACCTCGCGCGTGTCTTCCATGGAGAACCGGCCCTCCAGCCCGTGCAGCTCGGGGTGGGCGGCGATGTCGGCCCCGGTTCGCGGATGGGTGCGGAACACCCAATGGTAGCCCGTGCCCAGGGCCCGCACCACGGCGCCGAACCCCGGTGGCAGCGGGTGGGCCATGGGCTGTAGCGAGAACAGCACCCGCTTCACGCCCGGGGCCGTGCCGGTGACGGGTCCGGCATGCCTCTGCTCCAGCCAGGGCCAGCCGCCCAGGAACGGCCGGTGCATGCCGGGCGGTGCCCAACGCGCAATGTTGTCCACACTGTACCGGTCCCAGCACCAGAAGCGGTGGGGCATGGTGGACCAGCCCGCTGCCGGGACCGTGGCCCAACGGCCATACGCCAGGTGGGCGGGCCCCTGCACCCCGTGCTGGATGTCCACGGCCACGATCCCGAGTTCCCGGCAGACCTGTACGGCGGCCATGTGGTCCGGGCCGTACCAGCAAGGCATGAACACATGGCCCGGCCGCAACCCCGCGAGGACAAGCCGATGGAAGGCCAGCTCGGAAAGGAAGGCCCGCAGCACACCCTCCATCCGTCGCGCCTCCACGACGATGCCGGCGCGGCCCATCAAGGCCAGCACATCGGCCATGCCGGGCACTTCGCCCGTACGTACGCGCGCACGCCGCCATGCCCGCCCGCCCACTGCGGTCCGCGTCCGGTCGAGGTGCAGCATCCGCGCGCCCGCCACCGGTTTGATCGGCGGCCCCGCCACGCCCCCCAACAGCACCAGCACCGAAGCCAGCCCGGCACGCGCGGCGGCCTCCATCATCGGGTGGGCGAACTTGTCCACGGTCGCCCCTTGGTGCACCACGCGGTGGGTGTGCTGTGAGATGAACACCAGTGGGCCGGATGAGGTGCCCGTCCGTGGTGCGATCGGGCCATGCCCGGGCCGTAACCGGTCCCATAAACGAGCGAGGACCGGCCGGCGGGGTCGTACCACGGACGCCACGGTCTCCATGCGCTGCAAATGGAAGGTGCCGCCGAAGACCCGGAGCACGGGCCACACGTGGGCATCGTCGAGCACGATCTCCTCCACGGGGAATTCCTCCTCGATCCGATTGAGGCCGGCCACCAACGCCGCGCGTCCTTCGCTCATGCCTGCTCCCGGTATCGGCGCAGCAATTCCGCGATGCGCCCGTGCTCGGTGGCGAAGAAAGCGTCCAGGCGGGCCTTGGCCTCCGCGGGCAGGTCGGCCTGTTTGCGATGGGCATTGATGCGCAGCAGCTCCGGCTCGGCGCGCAACAGGGCCACCACGTCCGCCAGGGCCGGTGCGCCGGGCAGCCGGGCGAAGATCGCGCGCATCAGGTCCAGGTCCTCCGGATAGTCGATCGTCAGGCGCACGCCGGGCAGGCGCAGGGCCGGGTCCACCTCCACGGTGCGCACCTCGAACAGCGCCGGCCGGTGCAGCAGATAGCCCCAGATCTCGGTGTCCACCTCCTGCTTCACGTCGCAGATGGTGCGCAGCGCATGCATGCCCACGCCATAAGCCGCACAGCCGATGGGAAGGCCGTTGAAGCGCTCCAGGTCGGCGCCATCGGCCAGCAGCGCCCGGGCCTGCATGCAATGGCGCGGATCGAACAGGGGGTTCTCGCCGGTGATGCCGACGAACGCTTCGAGGCCGAAGTGCAGGCAGGCGTCG
>JAVFAQ010000201.1:0-6001 GCA_034002325.1 Flavobacteriales bacterium
CACGGCCTCACGGTGGGCGATCCCGCCCGCACCGACCTGGAGCACGTGGGGCCGCACACCTGGATCCGCCCCGGCGCGTTCCGCACCGCCTTCCACCGGCCGTCGGGACCGGCGCGGTGAGGGCGATCTTTGCGGCCACCCATGGGCGCCATCGGCTACTACATCGCGCTGCCGTTCATCTACGCCATCGCGCTGCTCCCCTTCCCGGCCCTGTACCTGTTGAGCGACGGCCTGTACCTGGTGCTCTTCCGGCTGATCGGCTACCGGCGCAAGGTGGTGATGGGGAACCTGCGCAACAGCTTCCCGGAGAAGAGCGAGCAGGAGATCGCGGCCATCGCGGCGGGCTTCCAACGCTGGTTCTGCGACCTGGTGCTGGAGACGCTGAAGACCCTCGTCGTAAGGCCGGAGGTGGTACGCCGGCGTGTTACCTTTGGCCAAGCGGACCTGCTGCGGGGCTACGCCGAGCGGGGCCAGAGCATCATCCTGGTGCTGGGCCACTACGGCAACTGGGAATTGGCCGGGGCCCGGTACGGCCAGGAGGAGGGTGTCCCGCAACTGTACGTGATCTACCATCCGCTGGAGAACCCCCGCTTCGACAAGCTCCTGCACCACATGCGCACCCGGCACGGCACCAAGCTCTACACCATGCGCGAGACCAGCAAGGCCATGCTGCGCGACCGGCACCTGCTCACCGCCACGGCCTTCATCGCGGACCAGACGCCATCGCCCGAGCGGGCGTACTGGACCACCTTCCTGGGGCAGGACACCCCGGTGTTCCTCGGCACCGAGTCCCTGGCCCGCAAGCTGGGGTACCCGGTGGTGTACATCAGCATCTCCCGACCGCGGCGGGGCCATTACCACATGGCCGTGGAGACCCTGGTGGAAGATCCGGCGGCGATGCCCGAAGGCGCCATCACCGAGGCCCACACCCGCCGCTTGGAACGCGATATCCGGAACTATCCCGAACTTTGGCTGTGGACCCATCGACGCTGGAAGCACGAAAGGCCGGCCCCCCGACCATGAAAGGCTACACGGAAAAAGAACTCATTTTGGCCACCAAGCAGTTCGCCAAGGAAGTGCGGGCACGCAGCTGGTGGCACCTGATCTCCACCTGCCTGCTGCTCGCCGGGCTCTACTTCGGCATCCTGTTCCCCCCCTCACCGCTGTGGGTGAAGGTGCTGTGCAGCATCCTCACCGGGCTCACCATCGCCCGGATGTTCATCATCTACCATGACCACCAGCACAAGGCCATCCTGCAGAAGTCGAAGGTGGCGGACTGGATCATGACCGCCTTCGGCCTGTACATCCTGGCGCCCACGAGCATCTGGAAGCGCAGCCACGACCACCACCACACGCACAACAGCAAGCTGTACACCAGCAGCATCGGCTCCTACCCCATCGTCACCGTGGAGAAGTTCCGCACCATGTCGCGCAAGGAACGCCGCGTGTACCTGTTCACCCGCCACCCGCTCACCATCGCCTTCGGCTACCTCACGGTGTTCGTCTACGGCATGTGCGTGCGCTCGTTCGTGAACAACCGGGCCAAGCACTGGGATTCGCTGATCGCCTTGGTGCTGCACGTGGCCATGGGCACATTGATCGTGCTCACCTTGGGCTGGACGGCCTTCTGGCTGGGCTTCATCGCCCCGGCCATGATCGCCTTGGGCCTGGGCGCCTACCTGTTCTACGCGCAGCACAACTTCCCCACGGCCACCTTCGCCGACAAGGACGGCTGGAGCTACGTGAACGCCGCCCTGGGCAGCAGCAGCTACATGCGCATGAGCAAGGTGATGCACTGGTTCACCGGCAACATCGGCTACCACCACATCCACCACCTCAACGCGCGCATCCCCTTCTACCGGCTGCCCGAGGTGTTCAAGGCGATCCCGGCCCTGCAGAAGGCGAAGACCACTTCGTTGATGCCCGCGGAGATCGTGCGCTGCCTGCGCCTGAAGTTCTGGGACCCCGCGCGGGGCCGCATGATCGGCTGGCGGGAGATGCGCCAGCGCCCCCATCGGCAGCAGGCCGCGTAGCGGTGCCCGCGACGTGGTGGCCGGCCGCGCCTACCGGGTCGGCCGCCGGCTCATAGCCGCTCGTTCGCCAGGTTGGCCAATGCGCTGCGCTCGCCTTTCTCCAGGGTGATGTGCGCGAAGAGCGGGTCGCCCTTGGCCTTGTCGATCAGGTAGCTCAGGCCGTTGCTCTCGGTGTCCAGGAAAGGCGTGTCGATCTGGTGCACATCACCGGTGAAGACGATCTTGGTGCCTTCGCCCGCGCGGCTGATCACGGTCTTCACCTCCAGCGGGGTGAGGTTCTGCGCCTCGTCCACGATGAAGAAGATGTTGCTCAGGCTGCGGCCGCGGATGTAGGCCAGCGGCGCGATGGCGATCTTCTCGTTCTCGATCATCTCGTCGATGCGGCGCGGGGTGTTGTCGTGCTTCTCGAACTGGCCCTTGATCAGCTTCAGGTTGTCCCACAACGGCTGCATGTACGGGTCGAGCTTGCTCTGGATGTCGCCCGGCAGGTAGCCGATGTCCTTGTTGCTCAAGGGCACCACCGGGCGGGTGACGTAGATCTGGCGGTACTCGCGCCGCTGCTCCAGGGCGCAGGCCAGGGCCAGCAGGGTCTTGCCGGTGCCGGCGGCGCCTTGCAGGGTCACGAGCTTGATCTCCGGGTCCAGCAGGGCGCTCATGGCCAGGGTCTGCTCGGCGTTGCGCGGCCCGATGCCGAAGATGGGGCGCTTCTCCACGCGCTCCACCAGCCCCCTGCGCGGGTCGTACTTGGCGAGCACGCTCTTTTTCTTCTGCTTGAGGATGAAGAAGTGGTTGCCCGTGGGCCGCGGCAGGCCCAGTTCGTCGATGGGCATGCTCCCCGCCTGGAACAGGGCGTCGATCAGGGCATCGTCCACGTCCTCCACCAGGGTGCGCCCGGTGTAGAGTTTCTCGCGTACGTCGCGCACCCGGCCGGTGAGGTAGTCCTCGGCCTCCAGGTCCAGGCTCTTGGCCTTGATCCGCAGGGCGATGTCCTTGGTCACCAGCACCACCTTGCGGTCCTTGTTCTGGCGCTGCAAGGTGAGGGTGGCGTTGAGGATCTGATGGTCGTTCTTGCCGTCGTTGAACACCTTGGTGGCGTCCACCCCGTTGAGGTCGTGCTTGGCCACCACCTTGAACTTGCCCTTGGTGGGCCCGTTCAGGGGGATCCAGTCGGAAAGCAGGTCAGCCTTGGCTATGTCATCGAGGTGGCGGATGAACTGGCGCGCCTCGTAGTTGATGGTGTCGTTTCCTTTTTTGAAGGTGTCGAGCTCTTCGAGCACCTGGATGGGTATTGCCACGTCGTGCTCCTGGAAGCTCTCGATGGCCGAATGGTCGTGCAGGATCACGGAGGTGTCCAACACGAAGATCTTCCGGTCTTTCTTCTTCTTCATGCCCTCAATGAACGGTGTGACCAAATGTATCCGCGTCCCGAAGGGGGCATGGGGCGGGGGGCCACGCACTTATCCACACGGTCATGTCCATCGGACCGTACCGCCATGGAAAAACGAAGCGGGGACCACCAGCCCGGCGATCCCCGCTCCCATCCGGCTTGGGCGTTCACCCTGGCCGTATGCCCATGTTCCATGGCCGTTCAGTGGCCCCCAATGGTTCCACGTCCCGATGCCCTCTCGAACGCACAAGTCTGGCATGTGCTCAACGGTCCATGCACCAGCCTCTTACCAGGCTGACCCCACCTTGCGGCAAGGGTCGGCATTTCGCGTCGTCTCAAGGATCTTTCGGCCCGAAGGCCGGCCACAATGAACGTTGGTGAGGCCAAGGTAACGCCATGGCCCCCGGGTTGCTCCATGGGACCACGGCCGGTTGTCCACAAGTTGCGAACGATCCTTGTCCACGATCGTTCATTGCGCCACATGCACGATGCGCAGCACGCGGCCGGCGCCCCCGGTGCCGAACCGCACCAGATGCACGCCGGTGGCCGCCTCCAGCCGCACCCGCGCGCGCCCCTCATGCACCATGGCCGAGCCGGTCGCCACGGCACGCCCGGTGATGTCCAGCACCTCCCACATGTGCGCGCCGTGCGCCCCCACGGTGAACACGTGCGCGCCGTCGGCGTCCTGGCCCGCCCAGCGCACATCGGGCAGGGCGCCCAGTTCGGGAACGCCCACGCAGGGATCGATCACCACGGCCACGGCGGCCGAGGCGTCACTGCACGGCGGGGTGCCGGCCACGGTGTAGATGTACACGCCGTCGGAGTGGACGGCCGGGTCGAAGATCCCGTTGAAGGGCAGCCCGGCCGGGGTTTGCCAGGTGCCGCCGGCCTCGGCGTCGCCCAGGAAGTTGAACAGCGCGGTGGGGTCGTCATCATCGCAGATCTGCACGCTGGCGCTGCTGCCGGCATGGGGGGCCTGCACCACGGTGATGGTGAGCGCAGCGGTGGACAGGCCGCAATCGCCCACGCCGCCCACCTCGTACTCCAGCACGTACACGCCCGGCTCGGTGAGGTCGGGCAGGGTGCTTTGGCCCTGGTAGGTGAAGGTGCCGCCCGGGTCACCGTTCATCAGCGCGCCCAGGTCGGCGGGCGGCGCATCGGTGCAGAAGGCCTGGGCCACATCGGTGCCGGCATCGCCGCCGGTGCTCAGCGTCACGGTGACGGTGGCCGAAGCGGGGTCGCATCCGCCGCCGCAGGCCGCCGTGCTGTACGTGTACACGCCGGGCACGTCGCTGTCACTGTCGAAGGTGCCGTCCGAGGCGCCGCCGCCGGGGCCGGTCCAGGTGCCGCAGCCCACGGGGGCGCCGCCCAGTTGGGCGAACAGGTCATGCACGCCCGAGCCGGTGCATACCGCCAGGGTGCCGTCGGTGCCCGCGCTGAACTGCTCGGTGAGCGTGACGGTGACCGTGGCGGTGGCCCCGGGGCAGGCGCCCCCGCAGGCGGCGGTGCCGTAGGTGTACACGCCGGGCGTGCCGGTGCTGCTGTCGAAGATGCCGTTGAAGGCGCCGCCGCCCGGGCCGGTCCACGTGCCGCATGCGGCGGGGCTGCCGCCCAGCTCATCGAACAGGGCGTACGTGCCGGTGCCCGCGCACACCGCCAGGGTGCCGTTGGTGCCCGCGCTGTACGGGGCGTCGATCGTGATGCCCGTGCCGTTGTCAGCCGTGGTCAGGGCCGGTGCGCTGGACACCACGCGCACCCGGTAGCCGGTGCCCGGCACGGTGCCCGGGGGTATGGTGCAGGCGATGATGCCCGAGGTGGTGGAGGCCACCGAGCCGATGGCCACCGGGGCGGCGAAACTGCCGCCGGCATCGGAGAGCTGGGCGGTGAACACGTTGCCCGCGTCGAAGCTGCCCTGCGCGGTGTAGGGCACATTGAGCCCGGCCCCCTGGCACAGCGGGGCGGCCGGCACGGTACCCAGCTCCACGGTGGCCGGCGCCGCGCCCCCGGCGGTGATCTGCACATCGTCCACGCTGAAGCCCGGGTCGGAGACGCCGGTCTCGCCGACGTTCACGAAGCGGAAGCCGAAGCGCAGGGCGGGCTGCTCATTGAATGCCGGCAGCGCGATGGTCTGCTGCGTCCAGCTGCCCTGCGCACGGTACTGGCCTGAGGCCGGCGAGGCGGTGACGATCGGTTGCCAGGTGGTGCCGCCGTCGGTGCTGTAATGCACCTCGCCGTAGTTGGTGGGGCCGCCCTGGCACAGCCACCAGAACTTGAGCGTCACGTCCGACTGGCCCACCGTGCTGACGTCCGCGCTCATGCGCGCGAACGCGGGGCCGTCGCCCGGCGCCAGGAAGTTGCTGTTGAACACGCCTGCCATCTCCGCGAAGTCGCTCAGCGTATGGAGGTAGTTGCCGTTGGCCGAACTGATGCCGGCGGGCTGCGCGGGCGTGTTGGGGATCAGGCCGAAGAGGCCGCCGAGGTAGACGTTGTTGACCACCCACTTGTTGGTGGTGGAGGCGGCCAGGGACCCCAGGTCCGTGGTGTTCAACGTGAAGGCCGGGACGCCCTCGAAGTCCTCCTC
>JAVFAQ010000202.1:0-5958 GCA_034002325.1 Flavobacteriales bacterium
AAGGCTCCTTTGGGGGCGGTGCCGATGGCGTGGCGGATGGCCTCTTCCTCCTTCTTGATCACGGTGTACTTCTTGGCGGGGTCCACCTCCTTGATGCCTTTCTCCAGCAGGGCGATGATCTCGTCGTCGGTGCGGCCGCGCATGTTGCGGTCCTGGCGGATGATGATCTCATCGAACATCTGCGCGCTGAGGCGGCCCAGGTTGATGGTGTCCTCGTCGCGGCGGTCGCCCACCCCGGCGATCACGCCGATCTTGGGCGTATCGGGCACCTTGGCCACGAAGCGGCCCAGCGCCTCGAAGCCGTGGGGATTGTGCGCGTAGTCCACCACCACTTGGAAGTCGCGGAACTGGAACAGGTTGAGGCGGCCGGGCGTTTGCGCGGGCGAGGGCACGAAGGTGTTGAGGGCCTGCCGCAGCTCTTCGATCTTCACCCCTTGGGCGTAGGCCGAAAGCACCGCGGGCAGGATGTTCTGGATGTTGAACACGGCCTTGCCGCCGTAGGTGAGGGGCACGTTCACGGCCTTTTCCACCCGCAGCTTCCACTCGCCCTTGCTGATGGTGATGAAGCCGTTCTCGTACACCGCGCCCAAGCCGCCCAGTTTGCAGTGCTGGCGGAACACGCGGTTGTTCTCGTCCAGGCTGAACAGGGCGATCTTGCTGATGCACTGCTTGCGCATGGCCATCACCAATTCGTCGTCGGCGTTGAGGATGGCGTAGCCCTCCTGCCGCACGCTGCGGGGCACGGTGCTCTTCACGTGGGCCAGGTCCTCCAACGTATTGATGTCCTTCAGGCCCAGGTGGTCGGCGGCCACGTTGGTGACGATGCCCACATCGCAGTACTCGAAGCCCAGGCCGCTGCGCAGCATGCCTCCGCGCGCGGTCTCCAGCACGGCCAGGTCCACCAGCGGGTCCTTCAGCACGAACTGGGCGCTGAGCGGGCCGGTGCAATCGCCGGTCATCAGCAGGCGGTTCATGATGTACACGCCGTCGCTGCACGTCATGCCCACCTTGTGGCCCACGCTGCGCATGATGTGGGCGATCAGGCGGGTGGTGGTGGTCTTGCCGTTGGTGCCGGTGACGGCGATGATGGGGATGCGGCTGGGTGCGCCGGGCGGGAAGAGCATGTCCACCACGGGCTCGGCCACGTTGCGCCCCAGGCCGCCGGTGGGCTCCAGGTGCATGCGGAAGCCGGGCGCGGCGTTCACCTCCAGCACGGCACCGCCGGTGTCGCGCAGGGGCTGGGAGATGTCCCGGGTCATGATGTCGATGCCGCAGATGTCCAGGT
Organism: Flavobacteriales bacterium; assembly: GCA_034002325.1. GTDB lineage: Bacteria > Bacteroidota > Bacteroidia > Flavobacteriales_F > PHOS-HE28 > PHOS-HE28. The sequence continues at coordinate 1,286 of JAVFAQ010000202.1, forward strand.
CGATGATGCGGCTGATGCGCTCGGCCAGGAACACGTTGGCGGTATGCACCTGCTCGGTGACGTCATCGGCGGTGCCGCCGGTGCTGAGGTTGGCCGTGGCCTTGAGGTACACCACGTGGTCCTTGGCGGGCACGCTCCCGGGGGTGAGGCCGTCGCGCTCGAGCATCTTCAGGGTATGGTCGTCGATGTCGATCTGGGTCAGCACCTTCTCGTGCCCGTAGCCCCGGCGCGGGTCCTTGTTCACCTCTTCCACGAGCTGGGCGATGGTGCGCTCGCCGTCGCCGATCACGCAGGCGGGGGTGCGCTTGGCGGCGGCCACGAACTGGTGGTCGATCACCAGCAGCCGGTGGTCGTGCCCGGTGATGTAGCGCTCCACCACCACGCTGCGGCTCACCTCCTTGGCCTTGTGCAGGGCGGCGATGGCCTCTTCCTTGGTCTTGATGCCGATGGTGGCGCCGCGCCCGTGGTTGCCGCCGATGGGCTTGATCACGCAGGGGAAGCCCACCACGTCCAGGGCATCGGCCAGGCCCTCCTCGGTGCGCACCACGCGGCCCTTGGGCACGGGGATCTCGTAGCTCTCCAGCAGGTCCTTGGTCTCCTCCTTGTCGCAGGCGATCTCCACGGCGATGTTGCTGGTCTTGCTGGTGATGGTGGCCCGGATGCGCTTGTGGTGCACGCCGTGGCCCAACTGCACCAGGGAGTGCTTGTTGAGGCGGATCCAGGGGATGCCCCGCGCGGCGGCCTCGGCCACGATGCTGCCGGTGCTGGGACCCAGGCGGCTCTCCTCGCGGATCTCGCGCATCTTCTGGATGTCGTCCTCCAGCGGATGGTCGCGCCCCTCGATCAGGGCCTCGGCGATGCGCACGGCGGCGCGCGCGGCGTACAGGCCCACGGGCTCCTCGATGTAGCTGAACACCACGTTGTACACGCCCTCCTCCTGGGTGCTGCGCGTGCGCCCGAAGCCGGTGTCCATGCCGGCCAGGGTCTGGATCTCCAGGGCGATGTGCTCGATCACATGGCCCATCCAGGTGCCGCGCTCCACCCGCTCGAAGAAGCCGCCCTCATGGTCTTCGCTGCAGCGGTGGCCGTACATGGTGGGCAGCAGCGCGCGCAGCCGGTCCAGGAAACCGGGGATCTTGTTGGTGGGCCGTTGCTCCAGCTCCTCGATGTCGAGGCGCATGATGATGAGCTTGTGGCGTTTCACGGACCAATGGTTGGGTCCGCGCATGGCCTTGAGGTCGAGTATGCGCATGGTATGGGGTGGTGGCCATGGCCGGTTTCGGGGGGCCATGGCAAGGCGGCGGGAAGGTAGGTGACAATGGATCGTTCATCAAAACCGGCCTGCCCGGTGCGGGCATGGGGGCGGTCCGGTACTTTCGCGCCCTGGACGGCAGGGGCCCGGTGCCCGGCCGCCCGCGGGGGAGGGGGGAGAAACCACAGCCGGATGATACCCAAGGGCAAACTGATCGCCATCGGCGGCAACGAGGACAAGGGCGGGCAGGCCGAAGGGGGCCAGCGCGACAAGGTGTTCCGGAACGATTTCATCGCCAGCGGCATCCTGCGGCGGGTGGTGGACGCCAACGGCGGGCCGGAAGAGAACATCGCGTTGATCACCAGCGCCAGCAGCATACCGGACGAGGTGGCCGCGAACTATGCCGAGGCCTTCGGCAAATTGGGCGTGAAGGAGGTGGACCACCTGCGCATCCGCGACCGCAAGGACGTGACGCCCGAAATGGTCAAGCGCCTGGAGCAGGCCAGCGGGGTGATGATCAGCGGCGGCAACCAGCTGCGGCTGACGACCATCTTCGGGGGCACGAAATTCCTTGAAGTGATCAAGCACAAGTACCTTGAAGAAGAAGACTTTGTGATCGCCGGCACCAGTGCGGGGGCCATGTGCATGAGCAGCACCATGATCTACCAGGGGCACAGCAGCACGGGGCTGTTCAAGGGCGAGGTGAAGATGACCACGGGCCTGGGCCTGGTGGACGGAGTGATCATCGACTCGCACTTCGTGGCGCGGGGCCGGTTCAGCCGTCTCACCCAGGCGGTGGCCAGCAACCCGGACAGCATCGGCATCGGGCTGGGCGAGGACACCGGCGTGGTGATCTCCGACGGCCACCGGCTGGAGATCATCGGCAGCGGCCAGGTGATCATCTTCGACGGGCACGAGATGCGGTACTCGGACATCGCCGACGTGGAGGAGGGCCGCCCCATCAGCATCGAACACATGATCGTGCATATAATCAGCGCAGGGAACCACTTCGATGTGGGAAAACGTAGTTTCTTTGCACCGGAAAGCGCGATGCGTTGACCGCCAAGCCATTCGCCTCGTGACCGGCCCCGACCCAGTGACCAACGAGCGCCCCGGCGTCCAACAGGCCGTACGCACCGCGCCCCTTCCCCATTCGTGAACCAAGCCCACCAACCATGATCAAACGCTACAATTCCCTGCTGATCGCCAGCGCGATGGCCTTCACGGCCTCCGCCCAGGAGCCAGGCCCCAACCTGGTGGCCAACGGCGATTTCGAGAACCTCCAAGGCACCGTCTCCAGCTGGGACCAGCTGGGCAAGGCCAACGGCTGGAGCAACGCCAACGGTGGCTCCGTCGATGTGTTCAGCAGCACCGGCAACGCGAAGAACGTGGGCATCCCGGTGAACCACCTGGGCACTTCCAACGCCTTCGCCGGCAACCACTATGCCGGCTTCGTGGCCTGGCACGACGACCAGCGCCCCAACCCGAAATTCCTGCTGAACAAGCGCACCGAAGGGCCCTATCGCCCCGCTTGGAACCAGTACAGCGAGTACCTCCAGATCGCGCTCAGCAGCCCGCTCACCGAGGGCCAGAAATACATCGTGAGCTTCCAGGTGAAGCTCGCCGACCAGAGCGACCGTGCCGTGAGCGGCATCGGCGCCTACCTCTCCCCCACTGAGCTGGCCCTCCGCCACCGCGGCCACCTCGATGTGAAACCCCAAGTGGCCGCCACCGAGGTGATCACCGACCGGAAGGACTGGACCGAGGTCTCCGGCGTGTTCACCGCCTCCGGCCAGGAAAAATTCGTGGTGCTCGGCGCCTTCCCCTTGGCCGGCATGGAGAAGACCAGCGTGATCGAAGGCCCTGACAGCCGCCGCGCCTACTATTACATCGACGGCATCAGCGTGAACCTCAAGCCCGAGGACGACCGCGACGGCGACGGTGTGATCGACAAGGAGGACGCCTGCCCCGACGAGCCCGGTCCCGCCTCCACCCAAGGCTGCCCCGATGGTGACGGCGACGGCGTGGCCGACAAGGACGACAAGTGCCCCGACCTGGCCGGCCCCGCCGAATGGGACGGCTGCCCCGACAGTGACGGCGACGGCATCCCCGACCACCAGGACCGCTGCCCCACCGTGGCCGGCGTGCCCGAGATGCGCGGCTGCCCCCCGATCAAGGAAGAGACCCGCAAGCTCTTCGAGAAGGCCCTCACCGGCATCCAGTTCGAGACCGGCAGCGCCAAGATCCGCCGCAACAGCTTCTCCATCCTGGACGACGTGGTGAAGGTCATGCAGGAGAACCCCGCCTACAACCTGGACATCCACGGCCACACGGACAACACCGGCAATGCCGACAAGAACCTGCAGCTCAGCAAGGACCGCGCGGGGTCCGTGCGCGATTACCTGGTGAGCAAGGGGGTCAACGCCAACCGCCTGCGCAGTGAAGGCTTCGGCATCACCCAGCCCGTGGCGGACAACAAGACCTCCGCCGGCCGCGCCAAGAACCGCCGCGTGGAGTTCAAGGTGACCTTCTTCGAATAAGGCCCGCAACACCTTGGCGAAAGCCCGCCCGGAGCAGTCCGGCGGGCTTTCCGCTTTTGTGACGATCGCCGGACGATCGGCCCTGCTGCACCGCAGGCGGCCGGGCTACCTTCGCGGCCATGAACGAAAGTCCCGTCATCACCGGCTTCCGCTTCGCCGCCCGCGCCGAAGGCATCAGCTATCTGGTACTGCTGCTGGTGGCCATGCCCCTGAAGTACCTCGCCGACATGCCGCTGGCCGTGACCTACGTGGGTTGGGCCCATGGCGCGCTGTTCGTGTGGTACTGGATCAAGGCCGTGCCGCTGTTCACCACCCTGAAGTGGGACCTCGAGCGCTTGGTGGGCCTGGCCGCCGCTTCGGTGGTGCCCTTCGGCACCTTCGTGATGGAGGCCCGCTGGCTCAGGCCCGCGGCACCGGCCGCCCGGTGAGGAAGCCCGGCCCGGCCATGCCGCATTGTGGGGAACGCAGCCCCCGGCCGGCCGCCGATACCCTCTTGTAGGCCGCGCCCGGCAAGGGTTTGTCGGGGAGCGCCCTGCGGCACCTATCTTGGTGCTTCGGGCAGCGGGACGGCAATTCAGCCGCCCGCAAAAACACTTCGTACCACCATGAACGATGGAACGACCAAAGGGCTGCTCGGCTTGATGCTGGGGGCCGCCTTGGGTGCCGCCGCCGGCATCCTGCTCGCCCCCGCCGCCGGCAAGGACACCCGCCGCAAGCTCGCCAACAAGATGCGCGACACCCGCCACGACCTCGACGAGATGATCGAACAGGGCCGTGCCGAATGGAACAAGGCCAAGGGCCGCGCGGCCGACACCGCCACGATGACCAAGGACGAGGTGAGCGACTTCGTGCGCTTCCTCTTCGAAGAGGGCCGCGACCTG
>JAVFAQ010000203.1:0-5955 GCA_034002325.1 Flavobacteriales bacterium
CAGAACTTCCTGCCCGGCAACCCCGCCAACCTTCGGCCCAATACCAGCCATTTCACCCGTTGCCATTTCGTGGTGGACGATGCATATCGCGGTGCGGATGACTTTGCGGCCCACGTGTTCATGGCAAAGGTGGACGGCATCGACTTCACCGGTTGTACGTTCGAGAACCTCCAGACACAGATCACCGAAAGCGCCCGCCTCGGCGCGGGCATCGAGTCCATCGACGCCAGCTACCGCGTGATCCCCGCCTGCAATGTGCTCACCAAGCCATGCCCGCCCCAGCACATGCAGCGCAGCGTGTTCCGCGGGCTTGACCACGGCATTCGCGCCAGCAACAGCGAGACCGCCCGTCGCTTCGTGGTGGAGCATACGGACTTCCATTCCAACATCGCCGGCATCTACGCCAATACCGTCCCCGGCTACAGGGCCACCAACTGCCGCTTCTACATCGGCGGCCGGGACGTGGACCTGACAGGGGATGTGGATGAAGAGTTCCTCGGTCGCCACCGAGGCATCTTCAGCACGGAGAGCTGGGCCTTCACCGTGGACGACAATGAACTGTTCCAGGACGGGGAGCATGCAGCCACGGAGGGTATCGTGATCGGCTACAGCCGCGACCATGACGACGTGGTGTTCCGCAACCAGGCCACCGGCCTGGAACGCGGCTACATCGGCGAGGGCATCTGTGCCGACGTGCAGGGCAACAGCGACCGCCGCGGCCTGTGGTTCCTCTGCAACGGCAATACCGGCACCGGCCAGAACTTCTGGAGCCGGTTGGTGACAACGGACGACCCGATCCAGCAAGGGAGTCACTCCATCCGCACCAGCCAAGGGCTTTCCAAGCGCCCGGCGGACAACACCTTCGACCAGTTGCCGGGCACGGATGGCGAGGCGGATTTCAAGGTGACCACCACCTACGGTGCCATCGACTATTGGCACCGCAACACGGGCGCCCACGTGCCTCTGTACCATGCGTCCCTGTTGTTGCCCCAGGTCATGATCGCATCGCCGCAGGACAACTGCGCCCGGAAGATCATCCTGATCCCAGAAGAGCCGGAAGAACCAAGCGGCATGGCGCCGGGGCCGCTCACCAATGAGCTGCTGGCCCGCCGCGCGGCATACGCCGATACCCGCCACCTCTATGCGCAGTTCATTGATGGCGGCGACACCGATGCCGTGCTGGCGGAGGTGCAGGAGAGTTGGCCGTCGGACGCCTGGGACCTGCGCGCCAGCCTGCTGGCACGCAGCCCATCGCTCAGTACGGAGGTATTGCGCCAGACCGTGCAACGCGCCATCATGCCCCAGGCCATGCTCACGGAGATCCTGGTTGCCAATCCCGAGGCTACACGAAGCGATGGTTTCATCCGCTGGCTCCAGGATGCCAGCGGCCATCCGCTGACCGAAAATTTGCTGGGCTTGGTCGTGGCTTCTTGGGACCTGCGCACTTACCGCGATGTGCTGGAGAACGAGATGGTCTTGCACCATGGTGAAATGACCCTGGCGGCCAATGCCTTGCTGCACCATTATCGGAGCGATACTGCTGGCGCCCAGTTGGACAGCGTACGTTGGGTATGGCAGCAGCTACGCACCCCGGCTGCCCGCATCGGGGAGTCGCTGGTGTGGCTGGAAGAGCAGCAGTTCGATAGTGCTGCCGCTGCCATAGCATGCATACCCATAGAGAACCGCCTGCGGCCAGATGGCGTGGCCGAAGTGCAGCGCATGCAGGACTGGATCAACTTTCTGCAAGGGGTGCATGCGGATGGCCGCACCACCCGCCAGTTGGACAGCGCGGAGGTGCAGCAACTGGTGACCCTGCGCGGCGACGCGTATGATCGCCCCGCCGCGCTGATCGCCAACCTGCTCTGCACCGCCTACGACATCTGCCGCCCGCCATTGACCGGTGGCGATGACGGCACACCGAAATCGTTGCCCCGCACGGCATGGTCTTCCGCCAATGCGCCCCCACAGGCGGTGCTCTCCATCCACCCGAACCCGGCGGATGCGTGGGTGGCGCTGGACTACGACCTGCTTGTGCCTGCGCAGAATGCGGCCTTGGTGATCCGCGACATGAATGGCCGTGAGGTGTACCGCAAGGCGCTTCACCACCAGAGGCACCAGGTGGTCTGGGATGTGCGGCCGGTGGCGCCCGGCACGTACACGGCCTCGCTACTGGTCGGTGAACGTATGCTACGCACGGAGAAGATCATCATCCGCCCATGAGGGGGGGTGGCTGGGAACGGGTGGTCCTTGGGTTCTTGGCCACGGCCATGGTGGGCACGGCCCGGCCGCAGCCATTCGGTCTGGACACCACGTTCCGCACGGAGGTGAACACGTGGTATGTCAGTTCGATCCTGCCACGACAGGATGGGACGGTCCTGGCATCTGGCGTGATGCGTTTCCCGGGTGAGCAAACGGACAAACGCCTTGTCCGGTTCCTGCCGAACGGGGCGAGGGATGAGGTCTTCAACAATAGCGGGCTGGGCCAGGGCCGGTTGACCGCGTGGAATGGCGACACCTTTTATGTGGCCACATCGCAGACCGTAAGGAGGATCCTCTCCAATGGGATCCAGGATCCGTCCTTCATCGAAATGAACTCCGGCCCGTACTTCAGTTCGTTGCAGGGTGGTGACTACCACGTGTACGCCGATGGGCGTGTGCTGATGAGCGGGGTGCATGTGCTGAGCGACACGGTGCGCGATTTCGTGGGCCACCACTGCTTGGTCTGGTTCAGCAGTGAGGGGTATTTGGACACTACGCAGCACCACCGCAAATGCCTGGGCAGCCTCAACGTGTTCCAGGCCCTGCCCGATGGGCGCTTCATCGGTTCGGGCAGCACCGGCACATGGGATGGGCAGGCGGCGAGCAACATCATCCGTTTCCATGCCGACGGGGAACTGGATGCCACCTTCCAGGCGAACGTGTGGTGGGGCCAGGCGTATGGTTTCCTGCCGTTGGACGATGGGCGGGTGTACGCGGCCGGTGCGTTCCGGATCACGGGCATTACCGACACCTTGCGGTTAGTGCGCTTCATGCCGGATGGTACGCTGGACCCCACGTTCAACAACTTCCTGGATTTTGACGTGGTGGAACTGAGTGGGCCCAATGGAGGGGTTCCGAGCTACATCCACCCATTGGATACCGGCCGATTGATCGTGACCGGCGGGTTCGAGCGAGTGGACGATCAGGTGCGGAAGGGCCTTTGCCTTGTGGATACGGCCGGGAACTTGTTGGACGGCCACTTTGAAGGGAGCGGCGCCGGCAATTATGTGTACCAAGGCAGTACCCTGGGAACAGTTCGCGGCATACTTCCCGTGGGCGATGACCATTGGTACATCTGGGGAGGTTATCATGGCTACGACGACGGCACGCTCAACGATCCGGGGCAGCGCATGGTGAGCCGGTTGCATGGGCTGCATACGGGTGTGGGGTCCGTGCCCGCACCGCCCGCCCAGGCGCTGCTCTCCATCCACCCGAACCCGGCGGATGCGTGGGTGGCGCTGGACTACGACCTGCTGGTGCCGCCGCAGGACGCGGCCTTGGTGGTGCGCGACATGGGCGGTCGCGAGGTGTACCGCCAGGAGTTGCGGCAACAGAAGCAACAGGTGGTCTGGGATGTGCGGCCGGTGGCGCCCGGCACGTACACGGCCTCGCTACTGATCGGTGAACGTATGCTACGCACGGAGAAGATCATCATCCGGCCATGAGGGCGGGGCGGCCCGCACCTGCGGCTATTCGTCCAGCACACGTTCCGCACGTACGGGGCGCAGGCGGTCGCGGACCAGGTGCAGGTGCTGCTGGTCGCACTCCAGGGTGGCGGTCACCCGCACCCCGTGATCGGTGGTCCAGTGGCGGTGGCCGGTCACGCCTTCGCGGGCATTGAACTCATCGACATGGTGCAGGAAGTGCTCGGCGGTGCGCTGGGCATCGGGGCCGAAGAAGTCCCAGTGGAAGCGGAGGAGGGCCATCACGCCAGCTTATCGCTCAACAACCGCATCTCGATCATGGGCGCCATCTTCTCGTAGAGCATGCGGTAGGTGCTCTCGGTGATCGGCATGTCCACCTTGAGCTGGGCATTGATCTCGTGTACGCACTTCACGGCGTGGTAGCCCTCGGCCACCATGTTCATCTCCAGCTGGGCCGCCTTCACGCTGTAGCCCTTGCCCACCATGGCGCCGAACTCGCGGTTGCGGCTGAAGGTGGAGTAGGCCGTGACGAGCAGGTCGCCGAGGTAGGCGGGTTCGTTGATGTCGCGGGCGATCGGGTGTACGGCCTGCACGAAGCGGGCGATCTCCTGGATGGCCCGGCTCACCAGCACCGCGCGGAAGTTGTCGCCGTAGCCCAGCCCCACGCTCACCCCGGCGCACACCGCGATCACGTTCTTGAGGATGGCGGCGTACTCGGTGCCGTAGATGTCGTCGCTCAACGTGGTCTTCATGAAGCGGCCGTTGAGGGCCTCGCCCATGGCCTTCGCCTTGTCGCCGTCCCGGCAGGCGATCGTGAGGTAGCTCAGGCGTTCCATCGCCACCTCCTCGGCATGGCACGGGCCGCAGATCACCCCGAAGTCGTTCTCCCCCACACCGCGATGGGTGAAGAGGTACTCGCCCACGATCTGGTTGGTCTCGGGCACGATGCCCTTCACCGCGCTGAAGATGGTCTTGCCATGCAGCGCTTCGGGCCCCAGCCGATCGAGGGCGCGCTTGAGGTAGGCGCTGGGCACGGCGAGCACCAGCACATCGGCGGCGCGCACCACGGCGTGGATGTCGGTGTCCATCGCCAGGCGATCCACATCGAGCCGGGCCGCACTGATGTAATCGGGGTTGTGGCCGTACTTGCGCACGTGCCCGATGGTCTCGGGACGGCGCGCCCACCAACCCACGGTGGGCCGGTTGGCGGACAACAGCTTCACCAGGGCGGTGCCCCAGCTGCCCGCGCCGATCACGGCGACCCCGCCGGGGCGGGACAGGTCACGTTGTGCGGTGCTCATCGGCCGTGAATATCGGGGATGTGCTGCACATCGGACCAATGCGGTTGTTGCGCCGACCCCACCGGGTAGACCTGATATACCCCGGCATGATCGTGTTGTCGACCCACCGGGTCGACAACACGGGTGCCATGGAACAGATGGTCCGGTGCTTTCCGGCTCAGAACGTCACCTCCACCTGCATCTCCTGCCCGGCACGCACGATGGTCACCGGGGCGCTGTCGCCCTGGTTGAACGCGCTGAGGCCCTTCATGTAGCTCATCATGTCGGTCACTTCCACGTGGCCCATGCGCACCACGATGTCGCCCACCTGCATGCCGGCGTTGGCGGCGGGCCTGCCTTCGGTCACGCCGTCGATGCGCATGCCCTTGCCGTCGTACAGGTAATCGGGCACCACCCCGAGCGTCACCTTGAAGCGCGGCACGTTCTCCGTGTTGGCCTGCTCGGTCTTGGTGAAGGGCAGCTTGCCGTCATCGTCCAAGGCGCGCACCAGGGCCTCGATCTTGCGCACGATCGCCAGCATGCCCGCGTAGTTGATCAGGTGCTCGTCGTCGCTGGGCTTGTGGTAGTCGGCATGCGTGCCGGTGAAGAAGTGTACGGCGGGCACGTCCTGCAGGTAGAAGCTGGTGTGGTCGCTGGGGCCCACCCCGCTCTCGGAGGTCTTCACCGCGATGCCGTTGGTGCCGATGCCCTGCAGCGCCGTGCCCCACGCGGGCGAAGTGCCCACGCCGTTGATCGCAAGCCCCTTGGCGGTGTCCAGCCGGCCCACCATGTCCAGGTTGATCATGTAGTTGAGCTGCGCGATGGGCACGCTGGGGTGCTTGGTCCAGTGGTTCGATCCGTAGAGGCCCTTCTCCTCCCCGCTGAAGGCGATGAAGAGCAGGTTGTTGTTGCGGGCCTGCGCGTCCTGCACCAGGTCGGTGGCCAATTGCAGCATGGCGGCCACCCCGCTGGCGTTGTCATCGGCGCCGTTG
>JAVFAQ010000204.1:0-5955 GCA_034002325.1 Flavobacteriales bacterium
GAACGACCCGAACTGGTTCCCGATGCAGGACCTCATCCACCGCAACGCCACGCCGGGCTTCGTGAACGTGAGCGACCGCGACTTCCGCCTCACCCAGGGCGCCTTCGCGCGCAACAAGGGCACGGCCATCACGATCGACGCGATCAACGACATCGAGGGCAACCCGCGCAACTGCGACGCCGGCATGCCCGAGAGCGGCTACGACCTGGGCTGCTACGAGTGGTGCCCGTGAGCGCCCCGCCGTTACCGCTGGCAGGCGATCAACGTGTTCTGGAGCAACGAGGCGATGGTCATGGGGCCCACGCCGCCGGGCACGGGGCTGATCCAGCTGCACTTGGGCGCCACCTGCTCGAAATCCACATCGCCCACCAGGCGGAAGCCGCTCTTGCGCGCGGGGTCGTCGATGCGGTGGATGCCCACGTCCACCACCACCGCCCCCTCCTTCACCATGTCGGCGGTGATGAAGCGCGGCTTGCCGATGGCCACGATCAGGATGTCGGCCTGCCGGGTGATGGCCGCCAGGTCCTTGGTGCGGCTGTGGGCGATGGTGACGGTGCAGTTGCCGGGATCGGCGTTGCGCGCCATGAGGATGGCCATGGGCTTGCCCACGATGTTGCTGCGGCCCACCACCACGCAATGCTTGCCGGCGGTGGGGACTTGGTGGTGGCGCAGCATCTCCACCACACCGGCGGGCGTGGCGGGCAGGAAGCCGGGCAGCCCCAGCACCATGTGGCCCAGGTTCACCGGGTGGAAGCCGTCCACGTCCTTGCGCGGATCGATCGCCAGGGTCACGGCCTGCTCGTCGATGTGGGCCGGCAGCGGCAGTTGCACGATGAAGCCGTCCAGCGCGGGATCGGTGTTGAGCGCGGCCACCTGCTGCATCAGCTCCTCCTGTGAAATGGTGGCGGGCAGCTCCACCAAGGTGCTGCGGAAGCCCACGCTCGCGCAGGCGCGCACCTTGCTCTCCACGTAGGTGCGGCTGGCCCCGTCGTTGCCCACCAGCACGGCGGCCAAATGGGGCGCCCGGCCCTTGGCCCGCTTCACCTGTTCCACTTCGGCCCGCACCCGGGCGCGCACGGCCTCGGCCGTCCCTTTGCCGTCCAACAGCCTGTATCCTGCGGTCACGTCCATGATGGGCACGAAAGTACACCGCCCGCCCGCCCGGGCATGCGGCGCGCACCGCCCGCGCGTAGCTTCGCGGCCATGGCGGCGCCCAAGGTGGAAGTGAAGAACCGGCGTGCGGCGTACGAGTACCATCTGCTGGACACGTACGTGTGCGGCATGGTGCTGATGGGTTCGGAGATCAAGAGCATCCGGGCCGGCGGGGCCTCCATCGCCGAGGCCCATTGCGCATTCGACGGCGATGCGCTGGTGGTGCGCAACATGCAGATCGCGCCCTACGGCACGAACATCCATTTCGTACACGAGCCCAAGCGCGACCGCAAGCTGCTGCTGCACCGGCGCGAGCTGGCCAAGTTGCGCCGCAAGTTGCGCGATGCCGGCACCACCATCGTGCCCACGCGCCTGTTCATCGCCGAGAACGGTTTCGCCAAGCTGGAAGTGGCCCTGGCCAAGGGCAAGAAGACCTACGACAAGCGGGACAGCATCAAGGCGCGCGACGTGCAACGCGACCTGGACCGCCATGGCTGAGGCGCGTCCGCGGGCCGAGGTGCCGGGCCGATGGGGCGCCCGGCTGCTGCCCGGTGAGCCGTGGATGCGCACCACCTTCCTGCTGCTGCTGGCCATCGCCGCCGTGCTGCGCCTGTGGCGGCTGGGGGAGATGCCCTTCATGCACGATGAGCTCAGCGCCCTGGCCCGCCTCTACCCCACCCTGTGGGAAACGGTGCGCACCGGGGTGATGCAGCAGGACACCCACCCGCCCGGCGTGCAGGTGTTCGAATGGCTGTGGACCGCCCTGTTCGGCACCGGCGCCTTCGCGGTGAAGCTGCCCTTCGTGCTGATGGGCCTGGCCGCCATCACCCTGGTGTACCGCACCGCCATGGCCTGGGCCGGCGCCCCCGTGGCCCTGCTGACGGCCGCGCTGCTGGCGGTGCTGCAATACGGCGTGCTCTACGGCCAATTGGCGCGCCCCTACGCCGCCGGCCTGTGTACCACGGCCCTGGTGGCCGACCAGCTCACCCGCTACATCGCGTTCCCCCGGCGGCGGCACCTCATCGGGCTGGGCATCGGCATCGTGCTCAGCGCGTACACCCACCACTTCGCCCTGTTGCTGGCGGGCATCATGGCCCTCTCCGGCCTGCTGCTCATCCCACCGGCCCGGCGCCGCGCGTATCTCACCATGCTGTTGGCGGCCGCCCTGCTCTACCTGCCCAACCTGCCGATCTTCCTCCACCAGCTGGGCCTGGGCGGCCTGGGCGGCTGGCTCGCTCCGCCCGATCGATACTGGCCGGCGGACCATTTGTGGTGGGTGGCCCATACCTCCGCGGCGCTGGCCGTGGTGCTGGCCGGCCTGATCGCCTGGTCCATCGTCCGCCTATGGCGCCACGGGACGCCCGTACGCGCGGCCCTCCCGCTGTTCCTGGCGTGGGGCCTGCTGCCCATGCTCATCGGCCTGGCGTACTCGGTGTGGCGTGCGCCCGTGGTGCAGCATTCGGTGCTGCTGTTCTCCTTCCCCTATCTGTGCATCGCCTTGTCCATGGGCCTGCACGGGATCGGGCGCCGGGCCACGCTCGCCGTGGTGGGCACCGTGGCCGTGGCGGGCACCGCGACGTTGGTCACCGTGCGCCAGCACTACGCCGTGGCCTACGCGAGCAACTACCGCAGCATGATCGCCGTGGCCCGCGAAGAGCTGGCCGACCGGCCCGGCACGGCCGTCTGGTTCGATGCCCAGGCCGAGCAACTGGACTTCCTGCTCCATCATGGGCCGTTGGCCGGGCCGCTCCCCCATGTGCGCCTGCGCGCGGCGGCCGGCACGCCCGCGCGCCTGGACAGCCTGCTGCGCGCCACTTCCGCGCCACACCTGGTCTACGGCGAGGGCAACGGCGCACCGCCCGAGCAACTGGCGCGCATCCAGCGGACCTTCCCCCGCACCCTGCGCCGGGTCGATCTGCCCGAGGGCCGGGTGGTGGTGCTGGCGCGCGGACCGGCGGAGGACGACCTCCCCCACGTTCGCCCGCTCGCCATGGCCGCACCGCACCACCATACGGGCGCGGGATGGGAGATCGGTGCCCACCTGCCGATCGACACCGCGGGCACCATCGGATGGAACATGGCCGGGCACGAGTTCGGCCTGCTGTACACCATCCTGCTCGATACGGTGGCCACCATGCCGCAGGACCAGTTGGAGGCCGCGGTACGCCTGGACGTGCCGCCGGACGCCACCGACGTGGGCCTGGCCGTGGAACTGGTGCAGGACGGCCGATCGGTGTTCTACCGCACGGCCGAGCTGGACCGTGACCGCACCACGAGGCCATCGGGCGGGACGGTGCTGATCGTGGCCGCACGCCCGGAGTACGCGCCCGCCCGCGACCGCCCGGTGCATGCCCGGGTGTACATGCACAACCGCCGGGGCGCGGCCGTGCGCGTGCGGGGCATGGAGGTGGCCCTGCGTGCGGGCAACCCGGTGCTGTACGGCATCACGGGCCGCATCACCGGGCCGTGGACGCACCGGCCGTAGGGCATGAAAAAACCGCCCCGGGGCGGCTCTTCCATCCGGGAGGCCCCGGCGGTCAAAGCTTGAAGGTGAGGCCCAGGCCCAGCGTCTGCTTGAACTGCGTGGCCGGCCCGGTGTACTCGTTGCCCTCGGCATCCTTGCGGGGCAGGTTGGTGTCGTGGTCGTAGATGAGCATGGTGCCCAGGGTGGCGGCGAACCAGTCGTTCACGGTGAAGGTCCACAGGGTCTCCCAGGTCACGTCGATGTTCTGCGGGTCGCGCAGGTAGTTGCTGAAGAGGTCGCCGCGGGTCAGGAAGGTGATGTTCTCCGCCAGGGGCCGCTGGTACTGGAAGCGGATGTACCCGCCGAGCTCGAACGCGGTGGTCTCGCCATAGCGCACGCCGTACACCCGCATGTCCGGGTCGGTGCTGCCGCCCCAGAGGGACTCGTCGGTGACGAACACCAGGCGGGCGGTGGCGGGCGAGATGTACACGCTGAGCTGGTCGTTGGGCTTGTAGTCCATGCCCACACCGAGCAGGGCGTAGCCGGGGGCCATCAGGTGGGAGATGCGGTTGCCCTCCACGTCGAAGCCCTCGGTGAACTGGGTGCGGAACTGGGCCAGGCCGGCGAGGTACCAGGCCTTGGTGAGCTCGTAGCCGTACTTCGAGTTGGCCTCGATGCGGTCATCGGTCTTCACCGTGGGGCCGTCCTGTTGCTGCATGCCGCCGAAGGCCAGGGCGAGGCTGTTGTCCCATGCCCGCCGGCCGCGCTTCCAGTTGGCCGTGCCATTGAACTGGGCGATCCCGCCGATAGAGCTATAACCACCTGCCGCCCAGTTCGTCAGGCTCACTTGCGTCAAGTTCAACTGGAATACCCCCGCGCGCTTCCATCCTTCGAGGCTGTCCTCGGCGGCACGCTCGGTCAGGGCCGCAGTGGCCTTTTCGCGGGCCTCGGCGTCGATGTCGTTCTGGGCGCTGGCACCGATGGCGGCGGCAAGCAATGCGGAGAGGGCAATGGTCCTGGTCATGTGGGTACGTTGTGGTCGAGTGGGGTCCGGCTTCGCTGTGGCGGCCATGGCCATGGGCCGCGAAATTAATCAGGCCGTGCGGGCGGCGGGTCCGGGACCTTCCTGGACGGTCTCCTTCGTCGGCTCCGTGGTGGCTCCCTTCAGCTGCCGGTCCAGCACCTCGATGCGCTCGGTCACCAGGCGTTTGGAGGGCAGGTGGATGAGGCGGTCGCCATTGCGCAGGGTGACGGAGATGCCCGAGATGCGCTCGATCACGCCCTCGTCCTCGCCGATGCGCACATGCTGCCCGGCGCGCAGCCGCTCCTTGTTGTAGTAGCCGGAGAGGATGTTGGCCAGGATGTCGCGCGCGGCGAAACCGTAGGCGATGCTGAAGGAGATGAAGAGCGAGCCGACGATGATCAGGATGTTGGAGGTGATCAACGAGGTATCGATGCCGGCCACGTTCAGGGCGGTGATGGTCATGAACACCAGGATCACCACGAACAGCACCCGCCCGATGGCCTTGGCGCCGCCGAAGCCCATGGCCTCGCCCATGGCGGTCATCACGAAGCGCACCTTGTCGCCCAGCCAATAGCCGAAGATGACCACGGCGACGGCGGCCAGCAGGCTGGGCAGGTAGGCGCACAGGCGCTCGATGCCGTTGATCACCGGGGTCATGCCCAGCACGTCGGCGGCCAGCATCACGGCGCCGAGCATCACGGCCCAGAAGACCAGGCGCCCGATGAGCTCACCCACGGAGCCGATCTTCAACTGGGCCAGCAGCGGGGCCAGGCCGGTGCGGTCGGAGAAGGCCTCGGCGCGGCCGATCAGGGACAGGCGGCCCACCACCCAGCGGCACAGGCGGGCCAGCCCCCAGCCGGCGAGCAGCACCACCCCGGCCAGGAACACCGTGGGCGACCTGTCGATGATCACGGCGATGGTGCCGGAGAAAGCCGCTTCGATGCGATCGAGCACATGGGATGCCTGGGAGAACATGGGCAGATGGGTTTATGAACGGGGCCGGTGTTCATCGGGGCGGTCATCCCCCGGCAGCAGCTTGAACTTGTCGAACAGCGCCGCTGCATAATCGGCCAGGAAAAGCTGGGCGAACCGCATCATCAATACCGCCAAACGTACGCTTCCGAGCACTTCCTTGCGCAAGTGCCCGGGCGGTTCGTCCTCCAGACGGATCAATTTGAACGGGTTCTCCTTCATTCCTCGCCGGGAAAGAGTTGCCTGTAACGTTGCAGGGCGCGCTCACGGGCACGCACCAATCGCATCTTCACCGCGCTCTCGCTCAACTCCAGCAGCTCCATCAGGTCCTTCACGGACTTGT
>JAVFAQ010000205.1:0-5933 GCA_034002325.1 Flavobacteriales bacterium
CGTTCGGTGGGCGCACACCACGGTCACCTCGTGCTCCATCTCGAACTCCTTCATCGTATCGATCGCCTCGCGCATCACTTCCAGATCGCTGCGGCTGCCCATGATGATCCCGATCATTTCCGGTGTTTTATTGGTCTGTTGTGTTTGGGGGGAGCGGCACCACTTTGCAGTGGGCGCGGGTGGCGTCAATGGCCCGGTCCAGTTCGGCCTGGTCGTGGGCGATCACGGTCACGTGGCCCATCTTCCGCCCGGTGCGGGTGCGCGCCTTTCCGTAGAGATGCACGAAGGCGCCAGGCACGCTCAGTACTTGGTGGGCGCCGTGCAAGTGCGGTTCGCCCTCGCCGCCCTCGCCCACCAGGTTGATCATGGCCGATGGGCCGCGGGTGGCGGCATCGCCCGGTGGCCAGCCCATGTACAGGCGCAGCAACTGGTCGAACTGCGAGCTGGCGCACGCCTCGATGGTGTGGTGGCCGCTGTTGTGGGGGCGCGGTGCGGTCTCGTTCACCAGCACCTCGCCGTCCGGGGTGAGGAAGAGCTCCACGGCGTAAAGGCCCGGGGCGCCGAAGGCGGCGGCCACCTGTTCGGCCCGTTCGCGGGCCAGGGCGGCCACAGCGGCACTGGTGCGGGCGGGCGCGCGTTGGTGGTCCAGCAGGTGGTAGCGGGGGTCGGCCGCCATCTCCACGGGGTCGTAGGCCACCTGGCGCCCATCATCGGTGCGTACCACCAGCACGGCCAGTTCCATGGCCAGCTCCACACGTTGCTCCAGCACGGCGGGGCCGTCGAACAGGTCGGCGGGGTCGGTGGTGGCGTCCACGGGCATCACGCCCCGGCCGTCGTAGCCGCCGGTGCGCGCCTTGAGGAAGCCGGGCAGCAGGTGGCGGTGCGCGGCCAGCTCGTCACGTGAGGCGATCAGGGCGTATGGTGCGCTGGGGATGCCGTGGCGCGCATAGAACGCCTTTTGCAGGCCCTTGTCCTGTATGGTCCGTAGCACCTGCGGGGCGGGCAGCACGCGCTTGCCCTGGCGTTCCAGCTCTTCCAGGGCCTCGACGCTCACATGCTCGATCTCGATCCCCACCACGTCGGCATCGGCGGCGAAGCGCAGCACCGTCGCGGGGTCATCGAACCGGCCCTGCACGAAGCGGGCGGCGATGCGGGCACAGGGGGCGTCGGGGTCGGGGTCCAGCACATGCACCGGCACATTGTAGCGCAGTGCGTTCTCGATGAACATGCGTCCCAGCTGGCCACCTCCAAGCAATGCGATCACGGGGTGCCTGGCCATGGTCGGCAAAGATAGCCGGCCGGCGGGGTCATCGTCGCCGCCTGACGGCATGGCCATCGAGCCGCACCACTATGAGGCCCACGGTGAGCTGCAGGCTGCGGTTGCGCAGCGCCAGGGCATTGCCGTCCTCCAGGATGGGCCCGATCCCTTCATGGTAACGCAGCGAGATGGTCACGCTGCGCGGGAAGTCCACGCCGAGGCCGCCCACTACGCCCAGGTCGTACATCCGGTACAGGTCGCTGGCGTCGGTGTCGCCGAGCGGGCCGCGATGCAGGGCCTGGAGCCGCTTGCCCAGCTGTACACCGGCCTGGACATGGAAGCCATGGTCCAGGTAGAGCTTCATGGTCAGCGGCAGGTGCAGGTACTTGATGCGCACGTCCATGGTGCCGGCATCGGAGCTGCGGTGGCGCGCGCCCAGCATGGCCAGTAGCACTTCGGCCTGGACCTGCATGTTGTCGCCCACGCGCAGGGGCACGTAGAGGCCGCCGATGGCGCCGGGCAGCGGCTGGTAGGCGGCGGCCTTGGAGGGGAGGTTGCTCATCAGCCCGCCCGCCTTGAGGCCCACGCCGGAGCGTTGGCCGTTGGCGTGGAGGCCGGGCAGGATGAAAAGCGCGATCAGGAAGCCTGTGCGGACCATGCGTTGCGGGATCGCCCGCTCATACGCACGCACGGTCCGCACGGTTGCATATCGCCCCGGTCACCGCCCGGCTTCCACGGTCAGGCGCAGGACATGCACCTGGCCTTCGCGTGCCACCCGCACCGCGTAATTGCCGGAGGCCAGGCCGCCCAGGTCCAGGTCGTGGCGCGCGGCCCGCAGGTCCAGCGAGCGGACCGTGCGGCCCTGCATGTCCATCAGGTCCACCCGGGCGGGGCGGGCATCGGGCAGCACCAGGGTGGTGACGCCCCGGGCGGGGTTGGGGTACAAGGCGAGGCCGGCCGCGGCCGCATCGTCGATGCCCACGGTGCCATCGATCGTCACGGAGTAGTCCTCGGTCTCGCCCCAGGCATAATTGAAGCAGGGGTCGGCCGGGTTGGGCTCGCCGGTGTTCACGTACACGCTGCGCACCCGCAGGCGCGTGGTCCCGAGCGCCGCGCTCATGGGCACGGTGAAGTCGATGCCCTGGCTTTGCATGGACCCGTTGGTCTGGAACTCGCCCAGCTTCTCGCCGACCTGGAACGTCTCGTCGCCGTTGTAGTCGATCCAGGCGGCCACGCGGTTGGGGCTGTACTGGCCGCTTTGGATGGTGATGGTGTACCCGGCCCCTTTGGCCAAGGTGGTGGATTGCGCGGTGTTGTTCGCATACGTGGGCGCCCCGGTGCCGCCGCTGTTCACGTTCTGGATGGCGCCCAGCTGCACACTGTTCACGAAGTCGCCGTCGCTGGTGCCGTTGGCCGAGGTGGGGATGCAATAGCCGGTGGGGGCGGGCGCGGTGATCACGATGCCGTAGTCCTCGGTCTCTCCCCAGGTGTAGTTGAAGCAGGGGTCGGCCGGGTTGGGTTCGCCGGTGTTCACGTACACGCTGCGCACCCGCATGCGGGTATTGCCCACGGTGGCCCCGGCGGGCACGGTGAAGGTGATGCCCTGGCTCTGTAGGGACCCGTTGGTCTGGAACTCGCCCAGCTTCTCGCCGGCTTGGAAGACCTCGTCGCCGTTGAAGTCGATCCATACGGCCACTTGGGTGGGGGAGTACGTGCCGCTCTGGACGGTGACGGTGTATTCGGTGCCCTGCACCAGCTGGGTGCTCTGGGTGGCGGAATAGTTGGTGTAGGCGGGTCCGGAGGGGCTGCCCGTGTTGGTGTTGTTGATCGATCCCAGCTGCACGCCGTTCACGAAGTCGCCGTCGCTGGTGCCCACTTCCGCGGTGGGGACGCAATAGCCCGTGCTGCCGCTCCCCGAGCAGCCGTCGGAGGTGAGCAGGCCGGAACGCACCCCGTTCAGCACGTTGTTCATGTAGTTGGCCTGCTGGTTCGTGAACATCGCGGAGCAGTTCGCGTAGTCCATGAAGTTCTCGTACTGGGTGAGCGTGCCGCACTTCATCAGGTTCGGGTTGGCGCAGGAGAATGTGGGGCTGTCGGTGTTCGGCGTGTCGCTGAAGCCGTCGTCGCTGCCACCGCTGCAGCCGCCATCGCCCCAGGTGTGGTCCAGGCCCAGGTAGTGGCCCGCCTCATGGGTGGCGGTGCGGCTGTTCAACGCCATGCCGTACAAGTAGTCGATCACGATCCCGTCGATGTTGCTGCCCACCATGCCGCCCACCGGCAGGTAGGCGTAGCCCAAGGTGATCCCGCCGCCGCCGGCGCCGCTGTGGATGTCGCACACCCAGATGTTGAGGTACTTCAACGGGTTCCACGGGCTCTTGCCCAACGGCGGCGCCTTCATCGCGTTGGTCTGCGTTTCCGGGTTGAACCAGGAGGCGCTGGTCTGCGTGCGGGTGATGCCGTCCGTGGGGTTGCCGCTGGGGTCGGTGGTGGCCAGGCAGAACTGGATGCCCGTGTCGGCGATGCTGCCTTGGAAGGTGGCGCGCACGCCGCTGGTGTTGTTGTTGGCGGAATAATCCTGGTTCATCTGGGCCACCACCGCCTCGATGGCGGATGCCGGGATGTTCTCCGCAGAGGTGTTCCACACCACATGGAAGACCACCGGGATGGTGGGCGGCCCGCCGCGCAGTTCGGGTTCGATGTCGGCGATCGCGGCTTGGAGGCCCGTGGGCAGGCCCTGCTGCTGCAGGTAGTCCCGGGTGATCCTGTCCGCGATGCAGCGATGGTCGTGCTCAGCGGGCGATTGGGCGATGGTGTGCAGCCCCGTGCAGGCTGCGGCAAGAAGGAACAGATGACGCATGATGGCCGCGAATGTACCGGAACCGGCGGCACCGCGCCACCCCCAATTATCGGGAGAGGGCCGCCATCGCCTCGGCGGGGTCCTTCGCCCCGAAAACGCTGTTGCCGGCCACCAGAACGTCCGCGCCGGCGGTCACCAGCTTGTGGTGGTTCTCCATGCCCACGCCCCCATCGATCTCGATCAGGGCCTTGCCGCCGGTATGGGCGCGCAGCTCGACCAGCCGGGCGATCTTGTCGTAGGTGCGCTCAATGAACTTCTGCCCGCCGAAGCCGGGGTTCACGCTCATCAGGCACACGATGTCGATGTCGGCCAGCACGTCCTCCAGCAGGTCCACCCGGCTGTGCGGGTTCAGGGCCACGCCCGCCTTCATGCCCGCCGCCTTGATGGCCTGGATGCTGCGGTGCAGATGGGTGCAGGCTTCCAGGTGCACGGTCAGGTGGTCGGCGCCCGCATCGCGGAAGGCGGTGATGTACTTGTCCGGCTCCACGATCATCAGGTGGACATCGAAGGGCTTCTTCGCGTACTTCCGGATGCTCTTGATCACCGGCAGGCCGAAGCTGATGTTGGGCACGAACACGCCGTCCATCACATCGATGTGGTGCCAACCCGCCGGCCCGTTCTCGATGAACTCCACGGCCTTGCGCAGTTCGGCGAAATCGGCGGAAAGCAGGGAAGGGGCGAGGATCCCGGCGGGTCGGGACTGGTCGTGCGGCATGGGGCGAAGGTAGGCGCCGGCCGCCTCCGCGGTCATCGCGCCACCACGAACCGTGCGCTCCCCGTACCGCCGGTCGCCATGACCTGCGAAGCACGTACACCCCATTGTCCAGCCCGCTCACGTCCAGGACGGCGCGCCCGTGCTGCGGGTGTACCACGCGCACCGTGCGGCCTGCGGGATCGATCACGAGCATCGGCCCGGCGGTCCCGGTATCGAGTTCGATGTGGAGCAGGTCGAAGGCCGGGTTGGGGAACAGCCGTGGGGCACCCATCGGTGGTACGCTGGCGATACCGACGCCCAGCATGGTTTCCAAGAGGACACGGCCCGGATCACGACCGTCAAAGGCGGACCAGAGGGTATGCAGCGTGTCCATCGCCTGGGCCTGCGGGTCCCACGCCAGGATCGCCGGTGCATGTGTGTTCGGGTCCACGGGGATGGCGGCCAGGTACACGCGGCCATCACTTCCCACCAGCGATCGTCCGTACAACTTGTGGTTGGTGGTCGTATGTACGGTGACCAGCGTCCCGTCGTCCGGGTCGTACGCGACCAGTTCCGAGTGGATCGGCGGTTCGATCTTTTCTCTCGTGCCCCAGCGCAGCGAGGGGCCTTCGCCGGCGAAGCTCGAGTTGAAGGCCGGTGCCTCCGGGTCATTGGAGAAGTATTCCATCTCCACGTTCCCGGTGCCCGGATCGAACCGGAAGAGGCTGCTGACGGCCCCGCTCAGGTAGGTCCCCAGCAACGTGCCGTCCGGCAGCGCGTTCATCGGTTGGATGGTCCTTCCGAAGAGGTAGCCCCCCAGATAGGGAAAGGAGTACACCACCTCGCTCGCATGTGTGACGAGGTCGTAGCTCCATATCGCTCCCTTGTCGAACTCCCCGCCGGCATTGGCCGTCCCATACAACGTGGAACCCACCTGGGCCAGCATGCCGTGTACCTCCCGTAGCCCCAGGCTGTCGAAGATCACCTGCTCCGTACGGGTCCCGGTCATCAGGTCCATCTCCAGGAGCGTACCCCCGACTACCGTGTTCATCACCATCAGGATGCGCCCTTCGGCGATCTCCATCGGGACCGCCAACGTGGTGTTGGCCACCACCGGAAAGGAC
>JAVFAQ010000206.1:0-5836 GCA_034002325.1 Flavobacteriales bacterium
AAGGACCCTATGACCCGGGCAGTGGGTTGATGAATGCTGATCTGGTGGCAGGCCTCCACATCCCCCTGACAGAGCCCTATACCGGGTTATCATACACACACATGCATGATGGAGGAGGGGAAACGACAACCTCGGGTGTCTTGGCCGCATCTGGCAATGCCGCGATAGTAGACTGGGTGGTAGTGGAGCTTCGGCAAGCTTCGGCACCCTATGGCGTTTTTGCTACGCGCAGTGCGTTGTTGAGGCGGGATGGAGTGGTTGCCGAAGTGGATGGGACAACGGATGGTGTTGCCTTCCATGATATGCCCACCTCCAACTACCGGGTGGCCGTGCGCCATAGGAACCACTTGGGTATAATGACTGACGCAGCTTATGATCTTGTAGCTGCAGAAGTGGACTTCACCAGCACTGGAGGACCGTCACTCTATGGCACCAACGCTGCCTATGTAACCGGTAGCGTACGCTGCCTGTGGATGGGCGATGTGACAAGGGATGGGGTGGTAAAGTATACTGGTTCTGGGAATGACCGTGATGCGATCTTGACCGCCCTTGGAGGGAATCCGAACGCAGTATTGAACGGGTATGAAGTCGCGGATGTGAATATGGATGGAGATGTTAAGTACACTGGTGCTTCCAATGACAGGGATGCCATATTCATTGCAATTGGCGGTTCAGTACCGACGGCAGTCCGGACTGAACAATTACCTTGAACGGCAATAACTTGCGCAAAATGACTTATATAATGTGGATTGCTGCTCTCTTGAGATCTTGCCAGGGCCCATGGTGTGGTAGATGGTGCTCATGGTTGTTCCTCTTGCTCAGCAGCACAACTATATCCGCCCAAGTGGTCAATGTGGGCCTATACCCAACGGCCGTGCCGGACTCCTTTGAGGTAAAGGCTTTTTCCAGTGGGGGTGCTATTGAAGGGGCCATCACGGCATTGTCAGTATCGGTCCGTTGGAATGCTTCCGCTGAGGGGGCAATGGATGCCATGGACGTCAAGGACGGTTGTGCGGGTGCGCCAGCAATGGGCGTTGCCGGTGTGCAGGAACAATTAGGCTACCGCTATGTTACATTCAATTCATTCCAATTCCGGCCATTGGGGGACGACTGCGCGATCACGACGGAAGGCATCGTGCTCTTTGGCTTTCGTATTCAAAACCTCTCCGGCTGCCGCCATGTTGGCTTGGTGGGGAACGCCTTCACCGGCCTGAACAATACCGACTACTACCTGTCCGTGAACGGATTCGATGTGACCGGGGAAATTATCACCGCCCCCATTTTCTCCGGCGATTGCCCCCCCTGCGAGCCGCCGGTGATCACGGAGATCGGCGCGGACAGCGTGCCCTATTGCGGCATCGGGGTGAACCTGTGGTGCCAGGCCACGGGCACCCTGCCGGACCATGCGTGGTACCGCCCCGATGGCACCCTGCTTTCCTGGCTGCCCCAAGTGCAGTCCCCGTTCGGGCCGGCAGGCACCTACACCTTGGTGGTGAGCAATGCCTGCGGGGCGGATACAGCGCAGGTGGAAGCCGTGGTGGATACAGCGCTGTGCGTGCCCGTGGCGATCGATAGCGCATGGGCCGTCCCATGGAGCTATGGTCCCGGTTCCTACCAGGGCATCCAACTGCATGCGGCCTCCACGGGCAGTTGCCCCCAATACACCTGGGTGGTGCCATGGGGCGACACCTTGCCGGCCAACGTGCTTTACCATGTGAACGTGCCCAACCCGACCGCAGGGTATTACACACTGATCGCTTCCAACGCTTGCGGCAGCGATACCCTGGTGCTGTACATCGACCCGCCGCAGCCCTGTGCAACGCCCACGGCCACGGCGGCCATCACCACGCAGGATCCCTGCCGGACGGGCACGGCGTACTTCACGGCAAGCGCCACCGGGCCCGGCCCCATCACCACCTGGTGGCATGGCGCCGATGGCCAGCTGATGACCGGATCGCCCAGCTTCTCGGTGCCCTATGCGCCCTGGGGCACGTACACCTTCACCGCCAGCAACCACTGCGGCACGGATACGGTAGCCGTCTTCCACGGTGCCGCGGACACCACCGGCCTGGCCACCTGCGTGCCGCCGCAGATCCTGTCGCTTTCGGCAGCGCCCGCCGCATGCCATGGGGATACGGTGTCCATCGTGGCCACCACCTCCCTCACCGGCCCATGTCCTTCCTTGGTTTGGAGCAATGTGGAGGTGCTGGGCATGTCGGGTGATACGCTGCAAGCGCTGGTGGGCAACGCTGGTCCCGTAACGCTCACCGCGACCAACGCATGCGGGCAGGCGGTGGAGGAAGTGCCCATGGAAGTGATCACCTCCGCGATCATCCATAGGAACCTGTGCGGGTCCGCAGGGCCGCTTTCGATCGATTCGCTGGTGGGCCTGTACATGCCGCTGCCCACCGGTGGGCAATGGTGGTTTGACGAACAACCCCATAACGGGACCTATGATCCCGCCATGGATTCCTCGGGCATGTACCTGTACACCCTGGACACGGGCGGGCTCTCCTGCACGTTGGTGGAATTCGGGCTGCACCAGTACCCCGGCGTGCATGCCGGTGAGGATACCTCCATCACGGTGTGCAGCAACGACCCGCCATTTGCCTTGTTCGGCATGCTGGGCGGTGAGCCGCAAACGGGTGGCAGTTGGCGCTTTGGGCTGCTGCCCGCCAGCAGCACCTTCGACCCGGCGACGAGCACGCCCGGCACCTACCAGTATTCGATCCAGGCCATGGCCAGCGGTGGAGGCTGCACCGATCAGGCGGAAGTGACGGTGGCGGTGGCCCCCGCCACCCCTTGGTATGCCGACCACGACGGCGATGGCCTCGGCGACCCTATCGATGCCCTGCTGGCCAGCGACCCGCCAGCGGGCTATGTGGCCGTGCCCGGCGATGAATGCCCGGAACTGCTTGGCACCATCGGAGATGATTGCGATGATGGCAACGAACAAACCGTGAACGATGTGGTCACGGAGGAGTGCCTTTGTGAAGGCGAGCTGGGGACGGGCATTGCCGAAGCAGGCATTGCCGGTCTCCGGCTTTGGCCCAATCCGAATGATGGGCGCCATTTCTTCCTCCAAGCACCTGGGGCGACCGGGGCCCTTCAGGTGGCGTTGGTCGATGCCACCGGGCGGATTTTGGCGCAGGAAACGGTGCTTGCGCCCGCATCGGGGGCCGTGGCCGTGGCCCTGCCGGGGGGCTTGGCGGGCGGCACCTACTTCGTGCGGGTGCTGGCAGCGGAAGGCGCCGCCGTGCGCGCATTGGCGGTGGTGCGGTGAACCGTTCGCGCAGGCCGGAACGAAGGCCTGCAGGGTGCGGGTCAGTTCGTCCAGTACGCCCGGTCCGGGGGTGACCGGCGCCGTCCTTCATTGATCACGAAACGCGATAGCCTGGTTTGCCTTGGCCATGATCGCACCAACGCCCCCCAGATCCTCACAGCCGCCCGATGGCCTCGATCACCTGCTGGCGTTTGCGTTGGGACACCGGCACGGTGCTGCCGTCGCCCAGCACCAGGGTGCCGCCGTCGCGGTTGAGGAATTTGCGCACGTGCAGCAGGTTCACCAGGTGGCTCATGTGTACGCGCTCGAAGCGGTGCGGCGCCAGCAGCTCCTCGAAGTCCTTCAGGGTGCGGGCGGTCACCAGGCGTTCGCCGTCGGTGGTGAAGAGCTGGGTGTAATTGCCGTCGGCGGCGCAGCGGGTGATGTGCATGGGGGCCAGCACATGGATCCCCTCGGCGCAGGGCACCACGATGCGTTCCTCGCCGGGCCGTGCGATGTTGCGCAGCAGGGTCTCCACTTCGGCGGAGGGCGTGCCGGCCGCGGCGCGCCTGATCGCCTGGCCCAGCAGGGCGGGGTCCACGGGCTTCAGCAGGTAGTCCACGGCGGCGCAGCGGAAGGCGCGGATGGCGTACTGGTCGTAGGCGGTGATGAAGATCACGCGGGCCTGCTTCCAGGCGGCGCGGTCCAGCACCTCGAAGCCGGTGCCGTCGCCCAGGCGGATGTCCAGCAGCACCACGTCGGGGCGCAGGCGGTCCATGAGCTGTATGGCGGCATCGCGGCCATCGGCCTGGCCCACCACCTGGTGCGGTGTGCCCGTGGCGGCCAGGGCCTCGAGCAGGGCGGCGCGGGCGGGCGCCTCGTCGTCCACGATCAGCAGGCGCGGGCTCATGTCCATGTGCGGTGGATGATGGTGCGTACGGTGGCCTCGGTGCCGGTGGGCCGCCCTTCGGCATCGTGCAGGTCGGCGATCTCCAGCCCGTGCGGCAGCTCGGCGCCGCGGTTGAACTGCCGCAGCCTTTCGGTGGTGATCCGCAGCCCGCGCGAGGGCGCCAGCGAGCGGCCGCCGTGCTGGGCGCTGGCGGCCCGCCCCACCCCGTTGTCGCGGATGCGGCACACCAGCATGGCGCCCTGGCGCTCGATCGCGACCTGCAACTGCCCGCCGCTGCGCCGGGGCGCCAGGCCGTGCAGGATGGCGTTCTCCACCAGCGGCTGCAGCAGCATGGGCGGTATGGCCACGGTGTCCGGGTCGATGTCCGCCGCCACGGTGATCGCGTGGTGGAACATGCCGGGGTGGCGCGATGCGCTCACGTGCAGGTAGTGCTCGATCAGTTGCAGCTCCTGGCGCAGGGGCACTTGCAGCTGGCGCGAGCTCTCCAGGATCAGGCGCAGCAGGTTGGAGAGGTGGCCCACGTAGGCGGTGGCGGTGCGGGCATCGGTGCCGGCGTAGAGGCCGGGGATGGTGTTGAGGGCGTTGAACAGGAAGTGCGGGTCCATCTGCGCGCGCAGGGCCTGCTGCTCCAGGTCGGCCTCGCGGCGCTGGGCACGCTCGCGCGAGCGCTGGGCCAGCAGCCGGGCCACCACGCCGGTGCCCACCGCCAGCAGCAGGGCGGCGGCCAGCATCCACCGCAGGTTCTGCCCGCGGGCCTCGGCCAGCTCGGCGGCGGTGCGCAGGCGCTGGTTCTCGCTCTCCTTGCGCTCCACGTCGTACTTCACGTGCAGCTCGCGCATCACCGCGTCCTTGCCGGCGTCCATCAGCGAATCGGCCAGGGCGGTGTAGGCCCGGTGCGCGCGGAAGGCCTCTTCATGGCGGCCGGCGGCGGCCAGGGCCTCGGCCCGGGAGAGCAGCACGTTCTTCTCCGAACTGCGGTCGCCCAGCGCGCGGTTGATCGCCAGCGCGGTGTCCAAGTGGGCCAGGGCCTGCGCGGGCCGGCCGGTGCGCACCAGCATATCGGCCAGGTAGTGCCGCACCTCGCCCAGCGCCCACTCATCGTCCTGCTGCCGGGCCACGTCCAACGCACGGTGGTACAGCGCGGCGGCGGCCCGGTCATCGCCCAGCCCCTCCTGCGCCAGGGCCATGTTGGCCAGCAGGGCGGCGGCGTTGCTGTTGTACATGCGTGCCGGGCACACCTCGGCCGAGCGTTGCAGCAGCACCAGCGCGGTATCGTAGCGGCCCAGGTCCATCTCCATCACGGCCAGGTTCATCAGGCTGCGGTGCCACGATGCGCTATCACCGCTGCGGGCCACCTGGGCGTTGATCGCCACGGCGCGGCGGAAGTGGTCGCGGGCCTGCAGCGTGTCGTCCGTGCGGGCGTAGAGCATGCCGATGTTGTTGAGGCCGCGCGCCATGCCGCTGCTGTCACCTAGTTGTTCCTTCAGGCGGAAGGCCTCCAGCTGCTGCTCCAGCGCGCCGGCGTGGTCGCCTTGCATCTCCAGGGCCACGCCGAGGTTGAGGCGCGCGGTGGCCTCGGTGTCCGGCTCGCCGTGGGCCTGCGCCAGGGCGATCACCGCGCGGTGGCAGTTGGCCGCGCTGTCCAGCAGGTTGCGCCGCTGCAT
>JAVFAQ010000207.1:0-5759 GCA_034002325.1 Flavobacteriales bacterium
CACCTGGACATCACCGGCAAGGCCCACAACCTGGAGGTGTCGCCCACCCAGGAGCTGATCCTGCACGGCGGGGTGAGCTTCCGGCCCTACCGCTCGCAGTTCGAGGCGCTGATCCCATCGCCCACGATGAACTACCTGGAGAGCTACAACGCCAGCGAGGGCCACTTCGGCGTGCAGGACCGCTTCGGCGCGGACGACATGCTGCTGATGCTGGACTACGGGATCTTCTACGAGTTCATGCCGCTGGACCAGGTGGGCGCCGCGCAGCCGCGCACGCTGCTGCTGCACGAGGTGGAGGCCGGCGGGCAGTACGCCCTGGTGATCAGCACCAACGGCGGCCTGTGGCGCTACATGCCCGGCGACACCGTGCGCTTCAGCAGCACCGCGCCCTACCGCGTCCAGGTGAGCGGCCGCACGCGCAGCTTCATCAACGCCTTCGGCGAGGAGCTCATCGTGGAGAACGCCGACCGCGGCATGGAGGCCGCCTGCCGCGCCACCGGGGCCGAGGTGAGCGAGTACACCGCCGGGCCCGTGCACATGGGCGCCGATGCCCGCGGCGGCCACGAATGGATCGTGGAGTTCGTGCGCCCGCCCGCCGACCTGCCGCGCTTCATCGACGTGCTGGACGGCACCATGCGCGAGCTCAACAGCGACTACGACGCCAAGCGGCGCGGTGACATGGTGCTGCGCAGGCCCCTGCTGCACGCCGTGGCGCCCGGCACGTTCCATGCATGGATGAAGGCGCGCGGCAGGCTCGGCGGCCAGAACAAGGTGCCGCGCCTGTGCAACGACCGCACCTACCTGGACGCCCTGCTCATCCACACCGGCGCATGACCCGCACCCTGCCCGCCATCCTCCTGCTGGCGCTGACGGCCGCCGATGCCGCAGGCCAGGGCGACGGCACCGTGCGCATCCCGGGGCGCTTCGACCGCTTCACCACCGATGAGCTGGGCCACGTGTACGCCTTGAGCGGCGATGAACTGGCCCTGTACGACATGGCGGGCGAACAGCTCCAGCGCAACAGCGTGAAGACCTTCGGGCGGATCACCGCCATCAGCGCCTACTACTCGCTCAAGCCCATGGTGTTCTCCGCCGGGCAGGGGCGCATCGCCGTGCTGGACAACACCCTGAGCGTGCAGGGCAGCATCATGGACCTGCCGCGCCTGGGCTTCGCGCAGGTGGTGCAGGCGTGCATGAGCGTGCAGAACGGCTTCTGGTTCTTCGACGAGCGCGAGCTCGCCCTGGCCCGCTTCGATGCCCAGCTGCGCCCCCTGGCCCACAGCGGCCGCCTGGACCAGGTGCTGGGCTTCGCCCCGCAGCCGCAAGGCATGCTGGAGCACGACGGGCGGCTGTACGTGAACGATGCGCACGAGGGCATCCTGGTGTTCGACCTCTTCGGCACCTACATGCGCACCATCCCGCTGAAGGGCGTCACCGGCTTCCAGGTGCGCGGGCACCAGCTCTTCCACTTCGCACAGGGCGGGCTATGGGCCTACGACATGCGCTCGTTCGCCACGGTGCCCGTGCCGCTGCCCCAGGGCCATGGCACGGTGACGCATGCCCGCGTGGAGCGCGGCCACGTGTACGCGCTCACCGAGCAAGGCATCGTGATCTTGCCCGTGCCGGCACGCTGATCCCGCGCGGGCCGTGAGTTATCCACACCCGGGCCGCGCGCAGGGGGGCGGGCTATCTTCGCGATCCCCCACGCACCCGATCGCGCACCCTCTTCCCTTCGCACCATGCACATCGCCATCGCCGGCAACATCGGCTCCGGAAAGACCACGCTCACCAAGCTCCTCGCCAAGCATTACAAGTGGGACGAACTGCAGGAGGCCGTGGACAACAACCCCTACCTGTTCGACTTCTACAAGGACATGCAGCGGTGGAGCTTCAACCTGCAGATCTTCTTCCTCAACAGCCGGTACGAGCAACTGCTGGAGATCCGCAAGAGCGGCCGCAACGTGGTGCAGGACCGCACCATCTACGAGGACGCCTACATCTTCGCCCCCAACCTGCACGCCATGGGGCTGATGACCACGCGCGACTTCGAGAACTACTTCCGCCTGTTCCGCAACATGGACCATTCCATCACCCCGCCCGACCTGCTGATCTACCTGCAGGCGCCGGTGGAAAAACTGGTGAAGCAGATCGCCGAGCGCGGGCGCGATTACGAGAACTCCATCAGCATCGAATACCTCAAGCGCCTCAACGAGCGCTACGAGGCCTGGATCCAGACCTACGACAAGGGCAAATTGCTGGTGATCGACGTGGAGGACAACTCCTTCCACAGCGACCCCGAGGACCTGGGCCGCATCATCACCAGCATCGACGCGGAGATCCACGGGCTGTTCCCGGACCAGGCGCCGGCCAAGGCCCGCACGGCCAAGCGCGCGGCCTCCCGGGGCGCCGCCGCCAAGAAGGCGAAGAAGTAGGCGGCGGCCGCGCACGCCGGCGACCACCGCCCGCCCTTCGGGGCCTGCGCCGCAGGGGCGCTCACTGCTTCACCACCGCCAGCACCCGGTGCCCGCCTTCCGCATCCGTGATGAACAGGTGGTAGGTGCCCGCCGCGAAGCCGGCGAGATCGAGCCGTGCCCGGTCGCCGGTGAACGGGGCCTCCAGCACCGTGCGCCCGCCGCCGTCCACCAGCCGCAGCTGCATGCCGGTCACGGGCTTTTCCGTGCGCAGGATGAAGTCGCCCGTGGTGGGGTTGGGCCCGGCGCGGAGGTCGTCGCCAAGCAGCTCGCCCACGCCGGTGGGGTCCAGCACCGTGAAGGCCACGGGGTAGCTCTGCGACGGCACGCCGTCATCATTGAACACCCGCACGTACAGCACGTGGTCGCCCGTTCCCAGCCCCTGCGTCATGGCCGCGAAGAGCAGGTCGGTGATCAGCGGAGCGGGCTGCCCCACATCGATGGCCTGGCCCAGGCCGAAGCCGGGGTCGTCGCCGATGAACCATTCGGCCGCGGCGATCACGCCCGCACCGCCGGGCCGCACCAGCAGCGGGCGCATGGCGGTGTGGCCCCAGTTGCCGGCATCGTCCAGGGTGCGCACGCCGGCCCAGCGGAACAGCGGCCCCGGCGCGATCACCGGGGCGCCGAAGGCCAGCGCGGAGAGCGTGTCCGCCGGGTCGAAGGCCAGCGGCTCGCCCTGCCCGAAGCCGGGGTCGTCGCCGATGAACCATTCGCCCGCCTGCAATTGCACGCCCGTGTGGGTGCGGTGCGCGTGCAGGTGGCGCGCATGCGTGTGGCCCCACTGCCCGTGGGCGTCGCGGGCGCGCAGGTGCAGCACGTGCGCGCCCGGGCCCGGCGCGGCGGGGAGCACGGCGTCCAGCTCGGCGGTGGCGCCGGGCGCCAGGTCCACCGCGGTGCCCTGCCCGAAGCCGGGATCATCGCCGATGAACCATTCGGCATCGGTGAGCACGTGGCCCGGCGCATGGCGCTGCACGTGCAGGTGGCGGGCCTGGGTGTGGCTCCAGCGACCGGCCGCGTCGCGCACCCGCATGTACAGCACGTGCGGGCCGGGGGCCAGCGGGGCGGTCAGCGCCTGGTCGAAGGCCACCGTGCCGCCGGGCGTGAAGCTGATGGCGTGGCCCTGGCCGAAGCCGGGGTCGCTGCCGATGAACCATTCGCCGGCGGTCACCTGGGCGTGCAGCGGCGCGGCGGCCAGCAGCAGCAGCGCGGCGAGGTGCCGGGCACGGGGGACGAAGGCGGCGTCATTCATTGCTGCGGGCGCTCATGGTCACGGGCAGCTCCTCGCCCAGGGCGATGGTGTGCGGGGCGGTGAGGCCGAAGATGCTGGGGATGGAGGGCACCCCGCTGAGGCGGTACGGCGCGTTGCCCCCGAAGGCGCCGCAGTCCGCGCCGTTGTCGCCGGCCCCGATCGCGGGCGCGCCGGGGGCCAGTTGCCATTGGTGGTCCACCGTGCCACCGGCGAACATGCCGGCCATGGCCACGTTCACCTGGTTGCCGTTGTCGGCGGGCACCGGTGCGGTGCGGAACAGGTTGTGCATGTACACGTTGTTGCCGGCGGCCACCGCGCAATCGAAGATGTTGTTGCGCACGATCATGTTGTTCAGCGTGAAGGCCGGGGCCTCATCGGCGTTCACCACCGTGTTGTGGGCGAACTCCCCGCTGAAGTAGGCCGAGGGCAGCAGTTTGCCCAGGAAGATGTTGTTGGCCACGGTGGCGTTGGTGATGTTGGCCGATCCGCTCTGCACGGTGAGGTCGCCCTGCACGTAGCAGCCCACCAGCTGGACATTGCTCAGCGGGGTGCTGCCGTAGAAGTTCACGTTCGCCTGGAAGCGGCAGCGCTCGTAGCGCACATTGCTGCGGCTGATGCTGGTGGTGGTGGTGAACACCAGGCCCATGACCACGGCCCCTTCGCTGCCGCCGGAAGGCGAGATCCATTGGAACATGGCCGAGCCCAGGTTGGCCTGCGTCTGGGCATTGGCGCCGAGGAAGTAGCCCGGCCCGA
Organism: Flavobacteriales bacterium; assembly: GCA_034002325.1. Lineage (GTDB taxonomy): Bacteria > Bacteroidota > Bacteroidia > Flavobacteriales_F > PHOS-HE28 > PHOS-HE28. The sequence continues at coordinate 4,474 of JAVFAQ010000207.1, forward strand.
TGATCGTCACGGCCTTGTTGAGGTTATGGGCGCCGTAGTTGTTGGGCGAGGCCTCCACGTGGATGGTGTCGCCGGGCTGGGCCGCGTTCACCGCCGCGCTCAGGCTGGTGTACGGGGCGGGCACGCCGCTGTTGTTCACGCGCAGAATGGCGCTGAAGGCCAGCTGGGGCAGCAGCGCCGCCAGCAGAAGGGTAGTGATGTGTCGCATGGTCCGGGGTGTTTGCAGGTGCAAAGCTCCCCGGCCGGCACGCCCGGCGCATCACGGCAAATGGGCAAGGCCGCTAACGGTTTTCCGGGAGGGGGGGCGATCCGGGCAGCAGCAGCATCCTGGTCCGTGCCAGTTTCAACGAAGCGCTATCACAGCGATGAGAACGGCCAGTTCAAGCAGGTGACCAACGGGACGGGCTTTCGCAGTAAGACATCTGAGTACTTCCACGCAGGATTGTCCACTCCTCGTTTCGGAATGCCTCGCAAGCACGGACAGAGCGCTTCGGAGGCCCGGCAGCGGTTAACGCCTGCTCGCGGTGGCCATTATTGCTTGCCGTATTGACCCTCAGTCTATTTGTAGCTTGGGGTCCCCCTCCTTTATCATTTCGAACAATCTCTTCTTGATTTCCTCTTCATTGTCCGCATTATTTGGATACAAATCATTTGATCTCGTATCAAACATGATCCAAGGAAACGAAAACGACCTTATCATCACATATAGAACGCTATCGTGGCAATGAATGCTATAGTCACTCAAACTCTCCTCTCCAGAAGTGCTGCAAAATGATATCTTCTTATAAAGGGCAGAGTCACCTCTCTTTACTTGAAAATACATGACATCTTGCTTCCACTCTGATTGCCTATAGTACTGGTACAGATTGATGGAAACCTCCTCATTACATGAATGTTTTAATCCCCCCAAATATTTTTCTCCTGTATGACTATTATCATACCAATATAACAAGGCAATCAATACAATTGTAAATAATCCATTCAAAATGGAGTATTTCGTTTTCATTATATCGCTACTTTGGACCAGTTACAGGTGGGATGCCTTCATGAATATCAAACAAATCTATCCAATCTCTGAAAGTAGTATCGTCTTTGGGGTATGGGATAATTTCTTGAAATTCATTTGGGAATTTTGAGTTCTTGCAATAATCATTTTCAAAGAACCTTGGCGTGAATTTTTTGTTTTTGTAATTTGAAATCGTAAACGTTCCCGGATATTGTTTATATACTTTCAATGACTGTTCAGTTGTCAACTGCTTACACTTATTTCCAATAATTATTTCCTT
>JAVFAQ010000208.1:0-5750 GCA_034002325.1 Flavobacteriales bacterium
CGTAGTCTGCGGCGCTTGGTCACGGAGCAGCCACAGGGCGCCGGCCACCAAGGCGGCCGTGCCCACCACGGCGGCGATGCGGCCGGCCCATGTCACGCCGGTGGTCCCGGTCGTGCCGATCCGGCCCCGCACCGCGTTCCACACCGCGGGGTCCACGTGTACCTCATGGCCCTTGAAGCGGGTGCGGAACAGGTCGTTCAGCCCGTCCTCGGGCGCGGCGGCCGGAGCGGCGGTGGCCAAGCGGGCCTGCACCGCCTCCCACACCGCGGGGTCCACCGGCACCTCATGGCCATCGAAGCGGCCGCGCAGCAGCTCGCCCAGGTCACTCATCGCCATGGCTGTATTGGGCCGCCAGCTCCTTGGGCAGCAGTTTGCGCAGGTAGGCCCGCGCCTTCATGAACTGGGACTTGGAGGTGTTCTCCGAGATGCCCAGCATGCCGGCGATCTCCTTGTGCGGGTACCCCTCGATGGCGAACAGGTTGAACACCGCGCGGTACCCGTCCGGCAGCGCCTGGACCAGGGCGAGGAGCTCATCGGTGGCCATGTTGCTCATCACCGTGGAGTCCTCCGGGTGCAGGTACTCGGCCTCGGTGAGGTCCAGGCTGTGGTCGTACGGCCTGTCGCGCCGCAGGTGGTCCAGGGCGGTGTTCACCATGGTGCGCGCGATCCATCCGCCCAGCGGGCCGTCCGCCCGGTACCGGTCCATCTTCTGGAAGACCTTCACGAAGCCGTCCTGCAGCATGTCCTGGGCCTGGTCCCTGCTCTTGGCGTAGCGCATGCAGATGCTCATCATCTTCCGGGCGAACCGTTGGTAGAGGGCCTCCTGGGCCACCGGATCGGAGCGCAGACAACCTTGTACCAATTCATCGTCGGTCATGACCGGTCCGTGGGTGATGATGCGGCCCGGGGCCGAAAGGTTGCCCGGGCCGGTGGGGGATGGTCATCGAAGTTACGGCCACCGCCGCCGGGCTACCGCACCAGGGTGACCGATCCCTGGTACGACACGGTCTCGGCCGTGCCGATGGGCAGGGCGGTGAGCTGCCATACGTACACCCCGTTGTTGAGCGCTTCGCCCGACCCCTGCGAACGCCCGTCCCAGCCGGTGTGCAGGTCGGTGGTGCGGAACACGGTGCGCCCCCAGCGATCGGCCACGAGGAAGGTGTAATGGGCGGGGTCCACCCCGGAGAGCACGGGCATGAAGACCTCGTTGAGGCCGTCGCCGTCCGGGGTGAAGGCCGTGGGCACCGAGATCTGGGGCACCACCATGTCCACCCGTCGGCACTGCTCGTCCGCGCATCCATGCACATCCTCCACGAACAGGCATACCGTGTAGCCCTGGCTCATGGCCTGCGGGAACGTGTACTGGGGCGCGGGGTCCTGGGAGAAGGCCGCGCCGTCCAGCGTCCACAGATGCGACACGGCGTTGGGGTCGTGGGCGGTGAAGTACACCGTGCTGCTCAGGTGCGTGGGGGGATCGGGCCCGAAACTGAAGTCGGCCTCGGGCGCCCGGTCCACCACCACCGGGTCGGGCAGCTGGTGGATGCCCGTGCAGCCTTCGGGGGTGGTGACCTGGAGGATGGGCGCGAACGTGCCGGGGGCCAGGTAGGTGTGCGCGGTGACGCCCTGTGCATCGGCGGCGCTCCCGTCGCCGAAGAGCCACTGGGCGCTCTGCACCAGGGCCGGGTCCGTGGTGTTGGTGAAGACCGCCTCCAGCGGGTGGCATCCGGTGTGCGGCTCCACGGTGAAGGAGACCTCGGGCATCGGGTCGATGGTGACCATCACCACGGCGGTGTCGGCGGCATGGGTACACGGCCCGGTGCCGGTCACCACGTACAGGTGGGCGCCGGCGGCCTGCACGGCGGGGTCGAGCCAGCCGTTGTACGCCGCTCCGTCCGGGCCGTACCAGGTGCCGCCCGGGCCGGCGCCGCCTTGCAGGGCCGTGGCCATGTCCGTGGGGGCGGCACCCACGCAGCTCACCACGGCGCCGTCCGGGCCGGCCATGGGCAGGGGGACCACCACCAGGGTGAGCGTGGTGCTTTGGGCCGGGCAGGGTGCGGTGCCGGGAACGGTGTAGGTATGGACGCCCGGCGGGTCCTGGCCGGGAACGAAGCTCCCGTCGCTGTCACCGGCCGGGCCGCTCCAGGTGCCGTTCGGGTCCGGGTCGCCCCCCAGTGCGGCGGTCATGTCCAGGGGGCCGGCATCGGCGCAGAGGGCCAGGGAAACGGGCAGCCCGGGGTCGGGCAAGGCCGTGATCTGCACCGTCACGATCGCCGTGTCGGTCAGTTGCGCGCAGGGCGCGGCGCCCTGCACCACGTAGGTGTACGGCCCGGATGCGGCGGTGGCGGGGTCGAGCATGCCGGTGGCGGGCGTCCCGTCCGGGGCGGTCCACTGCCCCCCGCCATCGGCCTGTCCGCCGAGCTGCGTGGCCAGGTCCATCGGCACGCCATTGGCGCACAGGGCCACCTGGGCATCGACGCCGGCCATGGGCAGCGGGGCCATGCCGATCGTGAGCGTGGCGCTCTGTGCCGGGCATGGGGCGGTGCCGGGCACGGTATAGGTGTAGGCACCGGGCTGGTGGGTGCCGGCCACGAACACGCCGTTGGTGGCACTGGGGCCGCTCCAGGTGCCGCCCTCGGCCGGGGCGCCGCCCAGCGATGCGGTCATGATCAAGGGGTCCGCATCAATGCACAGCGACACCGACGCGTCCGTCCCCGGGTCAGGGAGCTCCTGCACCGCCACGGTCACGATCGCCGTGGCACTGATGCCGGCACAGGCCAATTGGCCGGGCACCACGTAGGGGTACGGGCCGGGCACGGCGGTGGCCGGGTCCAAGGTGCCGCTGAACGGGTCGCCCAGCGGATCGGACCACACGCCGTTGGGCTGGGCGCCGCCGCCCAGCAGCGGGAAGAGCGGTGTGGCGGCCGCATTCTCGCACACCACCAACGCGGCATCGTCGCCGGCCACGGGCGCGGGGTCCAGGGTGATGGTGAGCGTGGCGCTCTGGGGCGGGCAGGGCGCCACGGCCGGCACGGTATAGGTGTACGTCCCCGGCAGATGGGTGCCGGGCACGAACACGCCGCCGGTGCTGCTGGGGCCGCTCCAGGTGCCGTTCAGCGGCGGTGTCCCGCCCAGCGCCGCGGTCATCACCAGGTCGTCGCCCACGGCGCACACCCCCGTGCTCGCGTCCTCGCCGGCCGGGGTCGCGGCCGCGATGGTCACCGCCACCACGGCGGTGGCGCTCAAGTGGTCGCACTGGCCCTGCCCCGCCACCGTGTACAGGTAGTCGCCGCCGGCATCGGTGCCGGGGGCCAGCAGGCTGCTGTGGGGGTTCCCCGAGGGGTCCTGCCAAGTGCCGCCGCTTTCGGGGGCGCCGCCCAGCGCGGCGAACAGATCAGCGGCGGCGTCCACGGCGCAAAGCACGGCCTGGCCGTTGGTGCCGGCCCAGGGGGCCTGGTCCACGGCGATGGTGAGGGTTGCGGAGGCCGCGGCGCAGGGGGCGGTGCCGGGCACGGTGTAGGTGTACACGCCGGCCGGATGCACGGCGGGGTCGAACAGGCCGCCGGGCACCGCGACCGGGCCGGCCCATGCGCCGCCGGCCTGCGGGCTGCCGGCCAGGGCGCCGATCATGGCGAAGGGCGGCGCGTCCACGCAAAGGCCCATTGTCGCGTCACCGCCGGCGTCGGTCGGGGCGGCCACGGTGACCGTCACGGTGGCCGCATCGTCCGGGCAAACCGTGCCGCCGGAGACGATGTATTGGTAGGTGCCGCCGGGCATGGTGGCGGGGTCGAACGCGCCGCCCACCGGGGTGCCGGCGGCATCGAGCCACACGCCGCCGGGGTCGGGGCTGCCGCCGATGTGGTCCGCAAGGTCCACAGCGGCCCCGTCGGCGCACAAGGCGACGGCGCCGTCGCTGCCCGCCTCCGGTGCCTGCTCCAGCGATACGGTGACCGTTCCGGTGGAGGCGCAGGTGGAACCGCTCGCCTGCACGGTGTAGGTGTAGTCGCCCGCGGCGTCCGCGGCGGGGTTGAAGATGCCGGAGTGCGCCGATCCGGCAGGACCCGTCCACGTGCCGCCGGCGGGCACCCCGGGCAGGCCGGGCAGCAGGGGCGTGGTGCCGCCGCTATCGCATACGGTGAGCGCGCCGGGGTCGAGCTGGCCGCCGGGCTGCACGATCACCACCACCTCGAACACGGTGGTCATCACCGGGCTGCCGTTGTCCGTGGCGGTGAAGGTCACGATGTGCTCGCCCACATCGGCCGGCGTGGGCATCACCTGGCCGGCGAAGGTGGCGTTCACCCCGGCGGTGTTGGAGATGATGTTCAGGCCGGTGAGCGTGGGGGCGTTCACGGCGATGACGGTGGTCTGCGTGGGCTCGGGCGAGAGGAAGGTCACGTCCAGGTCGGCGAGCTCGCCCACGCACAGCACCATGGAATCGCACACCGTTTCACTGGTGGCCACCGGCGGCACGTTGGCCGAGCTGATGTCCGTGGCGAACATGAAATGCTTGTCGTCCAGCCAATGCACGCCATCGTTGGCGCCGAAGGGGCCGTCGTAGTTGGAGTTGTTCAGGTTGAAGCGGCCGAACTGCATGTACTGGCCGCCGGTGCCGCGATTGGCCCCCACGGTGGCGGGGGTGCCGCCGAAACCGCCGGACCCGCCCGAGGCGCTGCCGGTGGTCCACTGCATGTCCTTGTAGCAGAACGACACGTTGCCCCCATGCGGCACGGCGGGGTCCGAGCCGTTGGTGATGATCACCTGGAAGGTGTTCCGCTTGTCCACCATCGAGTTGTAATACCCCACGTTGATCCAGTTCACGTACAGGGCCGTGGGCGTCACCTTGTAGCGCACGATGTGTTCCCCGCGCCGGGCCCGCGCAGGTCCACATCGGCCCAGAAGGGCGCCACCATCGCATAGCCGTTGAGCGGGAAACCGGCCGGGCTGTACGAGGTGTAGTACTGGTTGAAGGTGATGTTGCCGTTGGTGTTGATGTACGCGTTGAAGTAGTTCTGGCCGTACAGGTGGAAGGGGAACGGCAGGGCGATGGGCCCGCGGCTGCCGTCATCGGCGTTGTTCCACCCGGCGGCGTTCCACTGGCTGTTGTTGTTGACGGTGATGTAGGTGTTGTCCGGCTCCACCCAGCAATCGCACGAGCTGCGGGCACCGTCGGGGGGCACCAGCTCGGTGTCGCCCAGGAAGATGACCTCGCCGGCCGGCGGCACCTGGCCCAGTTTCCAGGCATCGTAAGCGGCACCGCCCGGGGGGGCCTGGGCATGCGTGCAGAGGGCAAGGAAGAACGCGATGAAGGTCGGCGCGTAACGTGGGGCCATGTGGGACGGTCGGTGGAGATGGAGAGCCGGGGCCGGCCAATGTATGATGCCGGGACCGATCACAAAGTTGCCTGCCCCCGTGGGCGGCCACCGGGGCCTGGGTGACCGGCCATCGGTGCGGCGCCGCGATCGGTTAACTTCGCGCTCTTTTCAGCAGGCCGCACCGCTCCCATCCATCGCACCATGTCACAGGTTCCGGCGGACCACATCCGCAACTTCTGCATCATCGCCCACATCGACCACGGCAAAAGCACCCTGGCCGACCGGCTGCTGCAGGTGACCGGCACCATCGCCGACCGCGACATGCAGGCCCAGGCGCTGGACGACATGGACCTGGAGCGCGAGCGCGGCATCACCATCAAGAGCAAGGCCATCCAGATGGACTACACGCTCGATGGGAAGAAGTACCTGCTGAACCTGATC
>JAVFAQ010000209.1:0-5728 GCA_034002325.1 Flavobacteriales bacterium
TGCAGAGCAAGGAGTTCAACGGCCATGCCTGGTTCCGCTCGGCCAGCGGGCGCATCTACTTCGGTGGCACCAACGGCTTCAACCACTTCATGCCCGGGGCGGTGCGCGATGACCCGGACCCGCCGATGGTGCGCATCGTTCGGCTCGGGGACGATGCCGGGCCCATCGCCCCGCCGGTGGGTGATGCCCCGTTGCGGCTGCCCTGGCCGCGCAACGCGCTCAATGCGGAAGTGGCCGTGCTGGAGTTCACCGCGCCGGAGCGCAACACCTACCGATGGCGCATGCGCGGCCACCGCGACGCCTGGTCCACCGCTGCGGCGTCCGTGCCGATCGCCATGGAGAACGTGCCCGCCGGCACCTACCTGCTGGAAGTGGAGGGCATCAACGGCGACGGCACCCCGGGCGGCGTGCAGGCGGCGCTGCGCATCGCCGTGGTACGGCCCCTCTGGGCGCGGCCCGGGACCATGGTCACGGCGTCGACGGCGGTCATCGCGTTGGCGGCCTGGGCGTGGTCGCGCGTGGCACGCCGCCGCCTGCGGGCCCGGCTGGCCGAGTCCGAGCGCGAGATGCGGGAGCTGCGCCTGCGCACCCGGCTGGCGCGCGACATCCACGACGACGTGGGCAGCGGCCTGGCACGCATGGCCGCCCTGGCCCGGTCGCCCAAGCGCCTGGCGGACAGTGATGCGCGGTTCGAGAAGCTGGGCGCGATCAGCAGCGAGCTGTTGGACAACCTGCGCGACGTGGTGTGGTTGAACGATCCGCGACAGGGCACGCTCGACGCGCTGCTGCTGCACGTGCGCGACCATGCGCAGGACCTGTTCGAGGGCACCGGCGCCCGGGTGTGTTGCACCTTCCCCGACCCCCTTCCCACGCGTACGATCGGCGGCCTGTTCCGGCGCAACCTCTTCCTGATCGCCAAGGAGGCCCTGCACAACGTGCGCAAACATGCCGATGCCCGGCGCATCATGCTGCATTGGGAGCACGACGGGGAGCGCTTCGCCTTCATGGTGAGCGACGATGGGCACGGCGTGGGGGGTGGGCCGCACGGCGCGGGGCATGGCACGGCGAACATGGGCCAACGGGCGGCGGACATGGGCGCGGTCTTCGAGCGTAGCGGTGCGCCGCATGGCGGCACCACCGTGCGGGTGCATGGCCGAACTTCGTGCCTGGATGAGTGAGCCGGCGCGCATACGGGTGGCGATCGTGGAGGATGATGCGGTGCTGCGGGAGGCCCTGGCCGAGGCGCTGGCCACCGACCCGGCGATGGAGCTGCACGGTGCGCACGGCACCGCGGAGGATCTCCTGGCGCGGCATCCGGCGGTGGCCGCCGACGTGGTGATCATGGACCTGAACCTGCCGGGCATCGACGGCGTGGCCTGCACGCGTCGGGTGAAGGCGATGTGGCCCGCCACCCAGGTGCTGGTCTGCACCGTGCAGGACGATGACGACAGCCTGTTCAACGCGCTGTGCGCCGGGGCCACGGGTTATCTGCTGAAGGACGCGCGGCCGGCCGAGGTGGTGCGGGCGGTGCGCATGTTGCACGCGGGGGGGTCGCCCATGGGGACGGGCATCGCGCGCCGGGTGCTGGCCAGCTTCAGTGCGCCGCTGCGGCCGGCGAAGGAGATCGCCCTGCTGAGCCAACGCGAGCGTGAAGTGCTCGAACGCCTGGCCCGCGGCGATCGCTACAAGGAGATCGCCGAGGGGCTGCACCTGAGCATCGAGACGGTGCGTACCCATGTGCGCAACCTGTACCACAAGTTGCAGGTGGGTTCGCGCACCGATGCCCTGAACAAGCTCTATCCGCGCTGAGCGGTGCCCGACGTCGGTGTTTTTCACACGAAAGTGGTATTGCGGCACCTGTCGCCCGGGCCTCATTTTCGCCCCAAACCACCGCTCACATGAGACCACTCTCCGCTTCCGCCCTTTCGCTCCCGATCCTCCTCGCCGCCCTGGCCGCCGGCCGTGCGCAGGCCCAACCGCAGCTTGAGCATGCCCACATGCAGGTGATCGGCCTCACCTTCCCGATCCACCTGGTGGCCCAGCCCGGCACCAGCGACCCGAGCCCGGACGGGGCCGACGTGACGTGGGACTTCAGCAGCCTCACGCTCACGATGAACGTGGGCAGCACCACCTTCATGGCGCCGGCCGGCACGCCCTACGCCGCGAGCCACCCCACCAGCAACCTCGCCCAGGCGATCGTCACCCCCAGCGGCACCACCTACAACTACTTCAACCTGCAGCCCGGGCAGCTCGATGTGCTGGCCGAGGGCGTGGGCGGTGCGTCGCCCACCGTGTACACCGATCCGAAGACCCCGTTCCAGTTTCCCTTCGCCTACCCGGACTGGTTCATCGACTACTACGCGTACGGCGGCACCAACTACAGCGTGTCGCGCGCGGTGATGGGCTACGGCACGGTGATCCTGCCCACCGGCACGTACACAAACGTGTTGAAGGTGGCCAGCACCAGCGGCACGATCGATTTCGTGCGCACCGACCCCTTCGGGCTGCTGGTGCATATCTCCAGCGGTGGCGAGGGGCAGGTCTTCGGCGACCCGGTCATGGGCGTGGGCGATGCCGCCCTGCCGCCACTCGGGGCCTGGCCGAACCCGGCCACCGATGCCGTGCGCATCAGCGGGCTGCGGGGCACGGGCACCTGGGAGCTGCTGGACCCCCAAGGTCGTGCGCAGCTGAGCGGGCGGCATGCGCCGGGCACGCTGTCCGTGGACATCAGCGCGCTGGCCAGCGGGCCGTACCTGCTGGTGGTGGGCGACGACCTCGGCCGGCGCAGCGTACGGGTGGTGCGAGAATAGGGCGGCCCCGGCGCCCCCTCAGCCCTTCATCGCCTCCTCCACCATATCGCGGCTGCCGATGTACAACGGCGTGCGCTGGTGCAGCTCGGCGGGCTTGATGTCCAGGATCCGCGTGGTGCCGTCGGTGGCCATGCCCCCGGCCTGTTCCACCAGGAAGGCGAGCGGGTTGGCCTCGTACAGCAGGCGCAACTTGCCCTTGGGGGCGCTGGTGGTGCCGGGGTAAAGGTAGATGCCGCCTTTCAGCAGGTTGCGGTGGAAGTCGGCCACCAGGCTGCCGATGTAGCGGGCACTGAGCTTCTTCCGCTTGCAGGCATCGATGTAGGTGCGCACCCCGTCGCCGAAGCCGTGCCAGTTGCCCTCGTTGATGGAGTAGATCGTGCCGCTGGCCGGCGTACACATGGCGGGGTAGCTCAGGCAGAAGGTGCCGATGCTGGGGTCCAGGGTGAAGCCGTTCACCCCGTGGCCGGTGCTGTACACCAGCATGGTGCTGCTGCCGTACACGATGTAGCCGGCGGCCACCTGCGCACTGCCGGGCTGCAGGAAGTCGTCCAACGTGGCCCTGGGGCCGGTGCTGATGCGGCGGTAGATGCTGAAGATGGTGCCGATGCTCACGTTTACGTCGATGTTGCTGCTGCCGTCCAGCGGGTCCATCGCCACCACGTACTTGCCGCCGTTGTCGAAATGCACGATGTCGTCGTCCTCCTCGCTGGCCACCGCGCACACCGCGCCCTGGGTGCGCATCATGCGGATGAACAGGTCGTTGGCGTACACGTCGAGCTTCTGCTGCTGCTCGCCCTGCACGTTGTTGTGGCCGGCGGCGCCCAGGATGTCCTCCATCAGCCCGGCCTTGTTCACCTCGCGGTTCACGATCTTGGCCGCCAGGCGGAAGGCGGTGAGCAATGAGCTGAGTTCGCCCGAAGAGCCCGGGAACTCGGCCTGGCGTTCCACGATGAATTCGGAAAGGGTCTTGATGTCGGCCATGGTGTGCGGATCGGTACGGCCCGGGGGACCGGCGCCGCAAAGATGGGGAGGCCGGCGGGCTTGGGGGTTCGGGCGGCTACGGCCGATGCTTGTAGCTGGTGCCCACCGGGCCGACCGGAAGAAGACGATCGCCGATGACCGCCCGGCTCATTCGAACTTCTCAGGCCGCATCTGCGGGAACAGCAGCACCTCCTGGATCGCCGGGTTGTCCGTGAGCAGCATCACCAGGCGGTCCATGCCGATGCCGATGCCTGACGTGGGCGGCATGCCGTACTCCAGCGCGCGCAGGAAATCCTGATCGATGAACATGGCCTCGTCGTCGCCGCGTTCCTGCAGCTTCAACTGCTCCTCGAAACGCTCGCGCTGGTCGATGGGGTCGTTCAATTCGCTGTACGCATTGCCCACCTCGAAGCCCGCCACGTAAAGCTCGAAACGCTCGGTGAGACGCGCATCATCGCGGTGCTTCTTGCACAGCGGGCTCATCTCCACGGGGAAGTCCATCACGAAGGTGGGCTGTATCAACTCGGGCTGCACCAGCTCGCTGAACAGTTCGTCGATCAACTTGCCCTTGCCCATGGCGGCGGTCACCTCGATGCCGTGCTGCTTGCACAAGGCGCCGATGGCCTGCTCATCGGCGTTCAGCACGTCCACGCCGGTCTTCTCCTGGATGGCGCCGCACATGGTGATGCGCTTGAACGGCTGGCCGAAGTCGATCTCCTTGCCTTGGAACGTGGCGGTGGGCACGCCGTTGGCGGCGGTGGCCACCTTGCGGAACACGCCCTCGATGTAGTCCATCATCCACAGGTAGTCCTTGTACGCCACGTAGAGTTCCATCACGGTGAACTCCGGGTTGTGGGTGCGGTCCATGCCCTCGTTGCGGAAGTTGCGGCTGAACTCGAACACACCGTCGAAGCCGCCCACGATGAGGCGCTTCAGGTAGAGCTCGTTGGCGATGCGCAGATAGAACTCGGTGTCCAGCGCGTTGTGGTGCGTGATGAAGGGCCGCGCGGCCGCACCACCGGGGATCGGCTGCATCACCGGGGTGTCCACCTCGATGTAACCGGCTTCCTGGAACGACTCGCGCATCGCGTTGAAGATGCGGGTGCGCTTGAGGAACGTGTCCTTCACCTGCGGGTTCACGATCAGGTCCACGTAGCGCATGCGGTAGCGCAGCTCGGGGTCGGTGAAGGCATCATGCACGTTACCCTGGTCATCGGTCTTCACCACGGGCAGCGGGCGCAGGCTCTTGGCCAGCACGGTGAGTTCCTTCACATGCAGGGTGAGTTCGCCGGTCTGCGTGCGGAACATGAAGCCCTTCACGCCGATGAAGTCGCCGAGGTGCAGCAGCTTCTTGAAGACCTCGTTGTACAACGTCTTGTCCTCGCCGGGCGCGATCTCGTCGCGGTTCACGTAGATCTGCTGGTCGCCGGTGGAGTCCCGCAGCACGGCGAAGCTGGCCTTGCCCATGATGCGCACGCTCATCAGGCGACCGGCGAGCACCACCTCCGGACGTGTTTCCCCTCCCCCTGCGGGGGAGCCGGAGGGGGGCGTTTCCACATGACCGGCATCCTTGAACACCTCCTTCACCTCGACCGCCGTGTGCGTCACGGGGAATCGGGCGGCGGGGAAGGGTTCGATGCCGAGGGCGCGGAGCTTGTTGAGGGCTTCGCGCCGGGCAAGTTCCTGATCGGAAAGGGCGGGTGCGGACATGGCATGTAAGAAAGAGGCGGCGAAGATACCGGGCGGGGCGTAGCTACGAATGGAGCATGCGCTTCGAACATGCTGATCAGCCGCGGCATGGAGACGTATCTTCGTCATGGAAAATCCCGCCCGATGAAGACCACGATCGAACTTCCTGAGGACCTGCTCCAACAGGTGCAGGCCCGTGCCGCGCAAGAGGGCAGGCGGCTCACCGATCTGGTGGCCGACCTGCTACG
>JAVFAQ010000210.1:0-5719 GCA_034002325.1 Flavobacteriales bacterium
GGCCCCTCTCCTACGGATGGCGAACGCACAGGGAACCAACACGGTGGATCTTACTGCGCAGTATGTCATCGGCGGCGGCGCACGTCTTTTGCTGAGGGACAACGGGGGCATGTCTCGAATTACCATGTATGTCTCCACCAACAACCGCGGCCGTGTGATCACCGATGAGCTGGAGATTAAGGGCGGTGCGGACCTGGCCGAACTCTTCACAGTGGTGACGCCTGCCGAATCGGTGGCCGTACCGGGCACGCTCGTCTCCATTGCTGCCGATGGGAGCGGGAACCTGGTGCCCAGTACCACGGCCTACGATACACGCGTGGCGGGTGTGGTGAGCGGGGCCAACGGCGTGATGCCCGGCCTGACCCTGCGCCAGGAAGGCTCTACTGCCGATGGCGACGTGCCCGTGGCCCTCAACGGCCGGGTGTACGTGTGGGCCAATGCTTCATACGGAGCCATTGCCCCTGGCGACTTGCTTACCACCAGTGACCACCCCGGACATGCCATGCGCGCCACCGACCGTGAGCGCGCCCATGGCACCACCGTGGGCAAGGCCATGACTGCTCTTGACGAGGGCATTGGCCTGGTACTGGTACTGGTGAATCTACAATAACATCAAAGCCATGCGCCGCCCAATCCTACTTGTCGCCATTACGCTGTGCGGCATCACTACCACCGCACAAGGCGATGCGTGGCAGCGGATCATTGAACAAAAGGTGCCGCGTGAGCTGCGCATGTCGGCCGGCCTGTACCAGCTCGGGGCGTATGCGCAGGTGGATCGCGACGCGGCCCTGGCGATGGCGCGCTCCTGGGGCCACTTGGTGCGTGATGACGGCCGCTTGTACATCGAACTGGTGGCCGTGAACGCCCCGGCCCTGGACCCGGCACCCGCGCAACGGGCCGGCATCGAGATCAACAACGTCTGGCGCAAATACGCATCGGCCTGGGTGCCCATCGATGGGCTGCTCGATATGGCCGGGAGCCTTTCGGACAGGTACCGGTTCCAAGGCGCGAACAATTTCGAGCCGGCCAACGAGGGGCCGCAACGGATGAACAGCACCACGTATGTTGCCGCAGGCGCCGATGGCAGCGGCCTGAAGATCGCGATCATCGATAGCGGGTTCGACTCCCTGCTAACGGCGCAACAACAGGGTGCGGCACCCACGGCCTTGGTGCAATTCGACCATGTGGGGACCGGGATCCAAGCTGGTGGCGTACACGGCACCGGATGCCTGGAGACCGTGTTCGACCATGCGCCGGGCGCTGCCTATCAGATCCATCGGGTGAGCGGCGGGGCCGATTTCGGGGCCGCCGTTGACCAGTGCATTGCCGACGGTGTGGACATCATCTCGTTATCGCTGGGCTACTACAACACCGGTTGGTTCGATGACGAGGGGTCGGTCTGTGAGAGTTTCAACGAGGCGGCGAACGCGGGCATCCTATGCTTTGTCGCCGCCGGCAACCAAGCCGATGGCCAGCACTACCAAGGCGCATGGTCCGACCCGAACGGGAACAACTGGCTGAACTGGGAAGGGGGGAGCGAGAACAACACGGTAACCGTTGGGGCGGGCGGTTCAACTAACTATCGCCTGTCCTGGGCAACCCCCTTGGAGCCTTTCAGCGGTGATTACGACCTGTTTCTGTACGATAACAACAACAATGTACTGGCTTCTTCGCAGTCCAATGACGGGTTCGAGAATATATCTTGGACAAACCAGGACCCCAACAACGCCATCACCGTGCATGTGCGTGTGAAGAACGCCGGTGAGGGGACGCATGACCTGGAGATTTTCTCTCATAACGGCCCGCAGATGTCCGTATGGACCGCGGCCAGCAGCACGGCCAGCCCAATGAACTGCACCGCCGCGAACATCCTGAGCATCGGTGCGGTACCGTTCCTGGGCTATCAATCGCCCCCTGGCAGCGTGGGCATCCAGGCGGCCTATTCCAGCCAGGGGCCCACCAATTCCGGGAACCAGGCCCCCGACCTGTGCGCACCCACCAACACCACCACAGTGGCCTATGGCGGTGGATTCAGCGGCACCAGCTGCGCCGCGCCCCACGCGGCCGGGGCCGCCGCCGCCCTGTGGAGCGCGCTGCCCGGCTACTCGGCGAGCGGCATCCGCATGGTGCTGCTGAAGCTGGCCGCCCTGCACAAGGACTGGGGGGCGGCCGGCACGGACATGATCTTCGGCCATGGCGGGGTCTTCCTCAACGATCACCGCCCCAACATGGAGTTCATCCTCCCAAATTCGGGCAACAGCAACGGCAGCAGCCAGATCCCCTACGCCACCATGCAGCAGGCCGACCAGTACGCGCCGGCGGGCAGCAACATCCTCTTCCTGGGCGGCACCTACGCCGAGCCGCCGGCGGGCACCATCCTGGACACGCCCGCGATCTACCGATCGGTGCAGGAGCCGGCGGTGGTGCAGTGATCCGGCCGCCCAGCTACCTTGCCGACGACCATGGGCACGGGCCGCGCCATCACTCTGCTCCTTTTGGTGGGCCTTGCCGAGGCCAGTGTGGCCCAGCTGCCGGACCGCCTGGGGTTCGCGCTGAAAGGGTTCTCCTTTGCCGAACATGGCCTGAGCGCGCCCAAGGACCTGCTGGTGGACGACCACGGCTACGCCTGGGTGCTGGGCGAGCAGGGTACCTACTGCCTGGTGGGCGGGCGCCCGGTGCAGGTCCATGACCTGGCCGCGCATGCCGATGTGATCGCCTGGGCGCCCCCCGAGGCCGGCCATCTGCGCGTCCGTACCGGCGGGGGCATCGTGCGGTTGCCGTTGGCCGGCCCCGCGCACGACACCGCGCAATTCATCCTGTCCGTGCCCGGCATGCACGAGGCCCGCCTGCCCGATGGCCGGCACGTGCGCCTGGAGGAGCCGGCCCGCTTGGTGATCACCGGGCAGGGCGACACCATCGTGCGGTCCCTGGCCTTCGACCGCCACATGCGGCTCTTCGGCCTGGAGGTGGGGTCCGAAAGCCGGATGATCTTCGACCCGCGCAACGGCATCTGGGTGCTGGGGCGCAACGGCCTGATGCTGGCCAGCCATCTGGACCCCGTGTTCCGGATCACCGAGCTTCCGGACCAGCCGGGGCAGCCCACGCAGTTCCATGCGGTGCCCGGCACCGGGCTGATGGCCGTGCTCACCCGCCGGGAACTGCTCTTCGTGGACACGCTCACCGGCCGGCCGGAGCATGTCATCCGGCACGACCAGCAGGGCAACCCGGTGGGCGGCATGCGGCTGGTGAACTGGCAGGGCCGCCATTTCATCCACCAGGGCACTGTGCTGCAAGAGGTGGATTTCGTGCAGCGCACGGTGCGGACGGTGCTGGACCTGCGCACTCTGCTGCCGCCGGGGACGGCCGTGCCCCGGATCAACGACATCACCGCCGGGCCGGGCTCGCCCTACATCCATATCGGCACGGTGGACAACCTGTACGTGGTCTTCGACCCGCACACCGGCGCCACGCGCTGCCATCACCTGATGGACCGTGACCAATTCTCGGGGATCAACCTGGTCTACGAGCCGGTGATCGTGGGCGAGAACAGGGTATTGGTGCTGGCCGAGCACAACATCTACCTGGTGGACGGCATGGGCGAGCTGCGCCTGGCCCGGGACGACTGGCCCAACTTCCGGTTCAACTCGTTGTACAAGCTGTCCGGTGTCGAAGCGGTGGGCGACACCCTGCTGGCCATGGTCAGTTTCGCCAACGGCATGCTGCTGTACAACATCGCCACCGATTCGTTGTACCGGCCCACCGGCTGGGACGTGGAGTACCAGCGGCTCAACGACATCTTCCAGGACGGGCAGGGCCACCTGCTGGCGACCGCGCGCGAGGGCCTGCTGGTGTACACCATCGCGGACAACAGCTCGCGGATGGTGCGCATCGAGCATGGCCTGCCGATCGAGGATTGCTGGTACCGGTTCATGTCCATCCTCGAGCCGGGCCGCATGGCCTTCGGACTGGTGGAGCACTACACCACCTTCCGCACGCGCGACCTGCTGCACACGCCGGAACACCCTTACGTGGAGGGGGTGATGGTGGACGGGCGGCCGGCGCCGTTCATGCCCTATCTGCCGGCCGGCGGGGCGATCGAACTGCCCCCCTCCAGCGCCAACATCACCTTCTACATGGGCAGCCCGCTGCACATGGCGCCGCCGTTCACCGGTGCCTATGTGCAGCTGCACGGCCTGCCGGGGGGGCGGCGTTTCGTGGACACGCGCGAGGCGATCGACTTCCATGGCCTGGGGCCCGGCGAGCACGTGGTGGAGGCCGCCGCGCAGCCCGACGGCCCGTACGTCACCGTGTTCCATGTGAACGTCAGCCCGCCGGTCTGGCGGCGCTGGTGGTTCCTGGCCGGTATCGCCCTGTTGCTGGTGGCCGTCACCGGGCTGCTGGTGGGCTGGGCCGGCCGCATGCGGCGCGGACGCGAACTGCTCCGGGCCGAGTTCAACGCCCGCATTACGGACCTCGAGCTCCAGGCCCTGCGCGCCCGGATGCACCCGCACTTCATCTTCAACAGCCTGAACTCCATCAAGAGCCATGTGGCGGCCAACGACACCGTCGGCGCCAACCGGTACATCGACAAGTTCGCCCACCTGCTCCGCGCCATCTTGGACCGCACCGGGCGCTCCGACGTCACCCTCACCGAGGAGATCGATGCGCTGCGCCTGTTCGTGGAGATCGAGGGCATGCGCTTCGATGACAGCTTCACCGTGCAGATCGACGTGGCGCCCGCCATACCCGCCGACCAGGTGCTGGTGCCGCCGATGGTGGTGCAGCCCCACGTGGAGAACGCCATCTGGCACGGGCTGCTGCCCAAGGACGGCGACCGCCACCTGCGGGTGGCCGTGGCCCGGGAGGACGAGACGCTGGTGATCGTCGTGAGCGACAACGGCGTGGGTCGCGTGGCCGCCGCCGAGCGGGCCCGGCGCTCCCATACCTCGCACCGGTCCATGGGCACGGTGATCACCCAGGAGGTGGTGGCCCGCAGCGGCGGCACGGTGGACGTGGTGGACCTGTACCACCCCGACGGCACGCCGGCGGGCACCGAAGTCCATATTCGGCTACCTTTCCACCTGGGATGATTCCGCACAGCGCCATCATCATCGACGACGAGCCCGGCAGCATCCGGGCCCTGCAGTGGGAGATCGACCAGTTGGGCGGGCGCATCGAAGTGGT
This sequence comes from Flavobacteriales bacterium, assembly GCA_034002325.1. Taxonomy (GTDB): domain Bacteria; phylum Bacteroidota; class Bacteroidia; order Flavobacteriales_F; family PHOS-HE28; genus PHOS-HE28. The sequence continues at coordinate 5,185 of JAVFAQ010000210.1, forward strand.
GGGCACCACGAGCGATCCGCGCGAGGGGGCCGGGATGATCCACCGCACGGACCCCGAGCTGCTGTTCGTGGACATCGCCATGCCCGGCCTCTCCGGCTTCGAGGTGGTGGAGGCCGCGCGGCCCTTCACCGGGCACCTGGTCTTCACCACCGCGTATGACCGGTTCGCCATCCGCGCGTTCGAGGTGAGCGCCTTGGACTACCTGCTCAAGCCGATCACCCAGGCCGACCTGCTGCGGGTGCTCGGCAAACTGGCCACCCGCAGCACCCATCAACGCCTGCAGGAGCAACTGGCCCTGCTGGCCGAAAGGCTGGACCAACGTGCGCGATCACCCCGCACCATCGCCGTCCCCACCGACACGGGCCTGGAGTTCATCCGCCTGGACCAAGTGGTCCGGTTCGAGGCCGACGGCAACTACACCCGCATCCATCTGTCCGGGGCCAAACCGCTGATCGTCTCCAAGACGCTCAAGGTCATCGAGGAGATGGTGGGGACGGTCGGCTTCGCGCGCACCCACCACTCGCACCTGGTGAAC
>JAVFAQ010000211.1:0-5694 GCA_034002325.1 Flavobacteriales bacterium
CCCGCGCGACCACGGCATCACCCTCAACGACATGTTCTTCCGCAGCACCGGCACCGTGGTGAACTGCGTGCAGGACGATGCCGTGCGCCCCGTGGGGCCCGCCGGCCGGCGCAGCGCGCGGTCGCCCGTGAACCTGCTCGCCGGCACCATCGCCGATGAGATGGAACGCCGTTGGGACGGCCGCTCCAAGACCATCGGCGTGGCCGTGAAGGACCGCGGCGCCATCCTGCCCATGGGCCGCACCGGCGATGCCGCGTACTGGTTCGTGGACGAGCCTGATGGCCGCTTCGCCACCAGCAGCTGGTACATGGACAGCCTGCCCGCATGGTTGATGGAATTCAACGCCGCCGGCCATTTCCACCGCCACATGCGCGGCACCTGGGACCTGCTGCTGCCGCGCGAACGGTACCATCAGGCCCTGCCCGATGACAACCCCTACGAGCATCCCGTGCCCGGTGCGCCCAGCGCCACCCTGCCGTTGGACATCGCCGCCGCCTTCGCCGCCAGCGACAACGACCTCTACCTCTTCAAACTGCTGCCGGCCGCATTGACCATGACCACCGACCTGGCCATCGCCGCCATGAAGGGCGAGGACATGGGCCGCGACGAGGTGCCCGACCTGCTGGCCGTGAGCTATTCCGCCACCGACGAGATCGGCCACGCCATGGGCCCCCGATCGCTGGAGGTGCAGGACATGTACCTGCGCCTGGACCGCGAGCTGGAGCGCCTGCTGAAGGAGCTCGACGCCCACGTGGGCAGGGGCCACTACACCGTATTCCTCACCGCCGACCACGCCGGGGGCGACGTGCCCGAATACCTCAAGGACCGCAAGGCCAGTGCGGGGTACGTGGACGTGAGCGAGGTGACGGCCACCGTGGAGGCGGCCTTGCAGCAACGCTTCGGGCCGGGTCCATGGGTGCGCAAGCGGATGAAGGAACAGCTCTTCCTGAACGACTCGCTCATGGCCGCACGTGGCGTGGACCGCACGGCGATGCAGCGGGCGACCGCGGATGCCGTGCGCGCCGTTCCCGGAGTGGCCGCCGCCTACACCGCCACGGAGATCGCCGGGCCCGCCATGCCCGAACGCCGCGCCGCCATGGTCCAACGCGCCTTCATGCCCGAGCGCTGCGGCGACGTGTACTACGTGCTGCGCCCCGGCCACGGCCAGACCGCCCCGGGCTACGCCCGCAAGGGCATGGACCACGGTTCGCCGTGGAATTACGACACCCATGTGCCGGTGATCTTCTACGGCAAGGGCGTGCGTCCCGGCGAAGTGCTGCGCCGCACCGCCATCACCGATGTGGCCCCCACCGTGTGCGCCATCATCGGCATGGCGCTGCCCGATGCGGCCATCGGCGACCCCGTGCCCGAGGCGATCGCCCGGTGAGCTTTTCCACATCGCCCCTGTTGATCATTGGGCGCGCATCAGGCGGTGTACCGGTCCCGGCAAACGGCTACTTTGCCCCCATGCAGAAGCAGCAGGGGGCGACACAGGCGGCATGGCCGTACGAACTGGAGCGCCAGGACGACGTGCTGCGGATCGCCTTCCGGGGCGCCCAGCAGGTGGGGTCCGCGCAGATGAAGGAGATCCTGCGGCAGCTGGCGGCCCTTGATCCCGGGGCACAGGCCGCCGTGTTGCTCGACTGCCCCGCCGGGATCAGCGTGGCGGACGATACGCGCGCATTGCTGGCGCGGGCCTGCCGATCGGCCTGCCGCCCGGTGGCCATCACCACCCCCGAGCTGGACCTCCGCCTCCAGGCCCAGGTCTTCAAAGTGGTGCATCGGCCCGTGTTCCCCGTGCGGGTGTTCGCGTCCCACGCCGAGGCCCTGCAATGGGCACGCAGCCGGCCGGGCACCGGCGGATGTTGAAAAGATCCCGCACCGGCGGCTCCGCCCCCCGCGCCATGGCCGTACGTTCATGCCCGCCATGCGCATGCCTGCCGCACCGCTCCTGTGCCTGAACGCCCTGTTGCTGCCCGCCTTCGCCTGCCCGCAATCGGTCGCCCTGCAGGCCATCGAAGCGGGCGATGACATCGTGGTGCGCGGTGTGCAGGTCGCCCAAGCGGACACCACCGCGCTCTTCGAGGCGCGCTGGAGCGAAGTGCCCGGCGCCGCGCCGTTCTTCCGGGTGAAGCATGCCGCCGGCCCGGCGAGCGGCGGTCCCGTGATGCTGGACCGCGTGGTGGAGGCCGGCCTGGCCGCCTACCTGGACACCCGGGTGCGCTTCGCCCGCCACGGAGTGGATACCGACCTGCTGCCCGAACGCATGGTGCAGGAACTCGACGGCCTGGTCACCGCCGCTTGCGAGGCCTACGGCACCGCGGCCCTGTTCGGCGGCTTCTCCGACCCCACCATCGCCCAACTGGGCCGGTTGCTGCGCATCGACTGGAGCCGCATGGCCGCACCCATCGACGCGGCGGGGCACGACAAGTACCTGGCCATCTACCGCTATGTGCGCGGCCAGCGCGATGAGCTCGAGCGCAGCATCCGGGCGGACCTCCTGCCCCTGGCCGCCGTACCGGTGACCGGCACCCCGGAGAGCGACACGGACCGGCGTGCCGAGGTGCGCATCAATTCCACCTGCGGCACCGTGTTCGACGAGGAGAACTTCCTCTGCGCCCTGGACCTGCGCCTGGCCGATGCCGACATGGGCGCCGTGGACCCCCGCCCGGACCCCGCCCTTTTCGAGGGGATCGCCGCACGTGCCACCGCCACCGCCCCGGCACCCGCTCCGGAGGTGAAGGTGCGCAAGCGCGACCGGTGGCTCAAGGGCGAACTGGACCGGATCAACGCGCGCATCGGCGAGATCGACCAACGCAAGGAACTCTGGGTCCTGCGCGACCGCATGGACGACATCGAGGACCGCATCACCGGCATGGACCTGGAGCTGCGGGCGATGAAGCAGGGCGGTGCGCCCGCCCCGGACAACCCCATCGCCAGCCTGAGCCACCTCACCGGGCGGAACATCACCGTGCGGTTCGCACGCAACATCACGGACCTCGACGCCGAGGCGCGCGTGCTGCTCAACGAGGTGTTCGAGCAATTGGCCCGATCGCCCGGCCAAAAGGTGCTGGTCACCGGGTACACCGATCGCAGCGGCGACCCCGCCACCAACCTCCGCCTGAGCGAGCAGCGCGCCCGCAGCGTGCGCAACTACCTGCTGATGCGCGGGATCGAGGCCGAGCGGCTGCTGGTGAACTTCTATGGCGACAGCCGCAGCACCGGGCGCGACCCGCTGGAGCGCCGCGTGGAGGTGGAGTGGCTGCCCTGACCGGTCGTCAGCGTGGCGCGTGGGCGCCTATGCGGAAGAGCACCTCCACGGTGGTGCCGCTGCCGGTACCGGTGTGGACCGATCCGTCCAGCTGGTCGGCCAGCGCCTCCACGATCTCCAGCCCCAGGTGGTTCGCACGTCGCGGGGAGGCGCCCATGCCCGACCCGTTGTCCTTCACCACCAGCCGGTACAGGTCGCCTTCCACGGGCCGCACCATCACTTCGATGTGGCCGCCCGTGGCGTACGGGAAGGCATGCTGGAAGGCGTTGCCCACCAGCTCGCACAGGATGATGCCCAGGGAGATCGCCGTGTCCTGGTCCACGTGCAGCCCGCCGGTGTCCACCTCATGGCTCACGGTGCGGCTCTCGGGCACGTACATCCCGGCCAGGGCCTCCATGGTGCTGCGGATGAACAGCAGCAGGTCCACCTCGCGCAGGTCGGTCAGCGCGTACAGTTTGTGGTGTACCAGCGCCATGGTGTCGATGCGCAATTTGCCCCGCAGGAATTCGTCGCGCACCGGCCCGTCGTCCAGCCGCGAGGCCTGCAGGTTCAGCAAGCTGCTCACGATCTGCAGGTTGTTCTTCACCCGGTGATGGACCTCGCGATTGAGGACCTCCCGCTCGCCCAGGGCCTTCACCAGGCGCAGTTCCTGCGACCGGCTGCGGCGCTCCTGCCGGCGCAGGCGGTCGATCTCCTGGCTGCGTCGCAGGCCCAGCCACAGGCACAGCCCGAGGCCGATGGCCAGCAGCGCCATCACCGTGCGCAGGGTCCGCCGCTCGGGGCGTTGGGCCAGCGCCGCCAGGTCGTGGTTCACCAAGGTGCCCATGCGCAGCGACCGGCCATTGAGCTCGTACGGGCTGGACTGGAACCAATGGGTGCGGTCGTCCATCTCCACGGGGAACTGCCCGCGGTCGCCGCTCTCCTTCCACATCTCCAGCGCCTTGGGGATCACCGGGGCCGACCAATGGCCCGGTGCGGGCCGCGTCAGCATCCGGCCCTCCTCGGTGGTCAGGAAGAAGGCCACCGTGCGCTGTTGCAGCGCGTTGGCGGCCAGCCAGATCGAGCGGTCCACGGCCAGGTGGAACGAGAGCACCAGGTCGCTCAACGGGGTGTGCGGCGGGCGCAGGCGATAGGACACGCGCAGGCCGGGAATGTTCTCCGGGGTGCGTGCCGCGGCGCTCCACACCGGCACGTCGCGATGGTTCTCCATGGCCCGGCTCATCCACAGCTCACTGCGCGGGTCGGGCAGGGGAGGGAGCTGCACGGGCGGGGCGGTGATGGGTGCCTCGAGGGCGGTGGGCACGGGCTGCTCGGTGGAACGCGTGCGTTGCTCGGACACCTGGCGGGTCTGCAGGGCCAGGGACTTCTCGGCGCGTTGCAGGATGAGCGCGTTGCCCTTGCCGTCGGCCAGCGAAATGCCCAGCACGGGCCATTGGGCGGCCAGCACCACGCGCCATCGCTGCACCGCCATGGCCGTGTCCAGCACGGGGTGCGACTGGATGGCGTAGGCCTCTTGCATGACGCTCTCGCCCATGGAATGGAACAAGGCATCGGCCCGGGCCTCGAAGAGCTGGCGGGTGCGGGCCATGGTGGAGGTGGTCTGCACCTGGTGGCGCTGCCCCTCGCGATGCAGGCGAAGGGCCACGTAGGCCATGCCCACCAGCAGCAGGCCGGTGAGGGCCGCCAGCAGCCGCACGTCCATGTAACTGCCCTTCCTCATGGGCAGCTCCCGGGGTCCACCGCCGTGCGGGTCATCTCCACCTGGGCATCGCCGCTCTTGACCTGCTCGTTGGAAAGGCGGGCGGAGATGAAGTAGAACCCGTTCACCTTGCCGTTCATGGTCTGCCCCGCCCGCATGCAGGTATCGGCCGAGAAGGTCTCCACGGTGCGGCCCTGGTAGTACAGGTCGATCGCCAGGGAGACATCGCGGTCCTCGGCGGTGGTGTTCTCCATGCGCAGCAGCAGCTCGGCGGGCTTGCCGGTGCGGTGCTGCCACCGGTAGCTGATGTCCACCCCGTTGTGCATGCCCTTGTAGGCCCACTGGGCGGGGGCGCACGCCATCAGGCCGGCGAGCGCCGATACCACGGCGATGTACTTCATGGCCGCAAGGTACCGATGGCGGCGATGGCGCGGTCGGTGCCCGGGTCGTCCACGTCCAGGTGGGCCACCAGGCGCACCATGCCCGGCCCGAAGGGCACCGCCAGCACGCCCTGTTCGCGCAGGCCGCCCAGGAAGCGGTCCACCGGCACCGTGTCCCGCAGCACGGCCACCACGATGTTGGTGTCCACCGGCAGCACATCGGCCACGCATGGGCTGGCGGCCAAGGCGGCACCGATGCGCCGTGCCCGCGCATGGTCCTCGTTGAGGCGGCCGGAATGGTGGTCCAGCGCGTACAGGCCGGCGGCCGCCAGGACCCCGGCCTG
>JAVFAQ010000212.1:0-5642 GCA_034002325.1 Flavobacteriales bacterium
TCTTCCCGCTGTACTACAATTGGAACGTGTACACGGCCTACGAGTTCATCGGCAAGCGCTTCGATGAGCGCACGCGGCTGCTCACGGCGATCCTCTTCCTCATCCAGCGCTGCCTTTCCACGGGCTTCACCTTCTACGCGCCGAGCATCGTGCTGAGCAAGGTGCTGCACTGGCCGCTGGGCTGGACCTGTGCCTTCATCGGGGGGATGGTGATCATCTACACCACCACCGGCGGCGCCAAGGCCGTGGGCGTCACCCACAAGCAGCAGATGGCCGTGATGTTCGGCGGGCTGTTCATCGCCTTCTTCTACCTGGTGAAGCAGATCGGCGCGCATGCCACCTTCGGAGAAAGCCTGCAACTGGCCGGGGCGCTGGGCAAGATGGACATCATCGACACCTCGTGGGACCCCGCCACCAAGTACACCCTGTGGAGCGGCCTGATCGGCGGCTTCTTCCTGCAACTGTCCTACTTCGGCACCGACCAGAGCCAGGTGCAACGCTACCTCGGCGGGCAGACCATCCGCCAGGCGCGCGTGGGCCTGCTCACCAACGGCCTGCTGAAGATCCCCATGCAGTTCTTCATCCTGCTGATCGGCGTGCTGGTCTTCGTGTTCTACCTGTTCAATGCCGGCCCGGTGCATTGGAACGCGGCGAACGTGGAGGCGATGGCGATCACCACAGAGGCACAGGGCCCACAGAGAAATACACTGGACGGCACCCGTACCGTCGACCCTCAGGGTCGACCAGCCCCCATACCAGAACAACACGCCGCGAATGCCACCGCGCTGGCCACCGCCGCCGCCGCCTGGATCGATGCCCACCGCAGCGGCCTGACAACCGACAACGGACAACTGACAACCCTCCTCCAACAAGACCAAGCCCTCCGCGAGGCCTACCGCGCCGGGATCGAAGCCACCCTCCCCAACGCCGAGCCCAACGACAAGGACTACATCTTCATCACCTGGGTCATGGACCACCTGCCCGTGGGCCTGGTGGGGCTGCTGCTGGCCATGATCTTCTGCGCGGGCATGGGCAGCACCAGCTCGCAGCTCAGCGCATTGGCCACCACGGCCGTGGTCGATGTCTTCCGCAAGCCGTTGGCCGATACCGATCCCGTGGTCGCCACCAAGTGGGCCACGGTGGCCTTCGGCATCATCGCCCTGCTGTTCGCCGCCATCTTCCCGCTGTTCGACAACCTGATCCAGGCGGTGAACATCCTGGGATCGCTGTTCTATGGCACCATCCTCGGGGTGTTCCTGGTGGCCTTCTTCCTGAAGCACGTGGGCAGCACGGCGGTCTTCGTGGCGGGCCTCTTCACCCAGGTGCTCACCCTCATGCACTTCGCGCTGGACAAGTACGATGTGCTCGCCACCATGGAGAACGGCGTACCCCACGACCCCATCGAACTGGCCTTCCTGTGGTACAACCTGCTGGCCCCGGCCATGGTGGTGGGCGTGGCACTGGGGTGGCAGGCCCTGGCCGGGCGCAGGTAGGCCTGCCTCAGGCAGGCAGGCCTCGGAAATTTTTTTCAAGGCCGCCCCTCGCCGGAAGATGTTACCTTTGGGTTCCTCAAACAGTCAAACCTGAACCCGCAACCATGAAGAAGACGATACTCGTGGGCCTGCTGGCCGTTGGTGCGCTCGGCGTCAACGCCCAACGCCAGGTCGGCCATGCCAAAATGATGCAGCCGTTCACCAGCGGCTTCGACCGCGAGGGCGACACCCTGTACTCGCCCATCTGGGACGACCCCAACACCAGCGCCGTGATCTATGGGGTGGTGGGTCCGCCTGAGGGACCTGGTGGTTACATCCTCGGCACCAACGGCTACGGCGACCTGTCCAAAGCGCAGGGCTTCCTGGCCGAATCGGCCACTGCGGTCACGGAAGTGCTGTACTGGTTCGGCGCCAAGAGCGATGCCTCCGGCGACCCCACCTCGCACTTCAAGGCCCGCATCTATGCCATGGACGGTACCGGCACCACCACCTTCTCCGGTAACAACGGCTACACCTCCGCCCCCGGCACCGTGCTGGGTGAAGTGGAAGTGCCCCCCTCCCTGGTGGAGTACGACCCCGAAGGCTCCCAAATGCTCACCTCGGTGATGTTCGACCCCCCCGTGGAGGTCTCCGATGAGTTCAGCGTGGGCATCTACGTGGCCAGCCTGGCCGCCTTGGACACCGTGGCCCTCGTGAGCACGGAGGACGGCCAGGTGGCCCTGGCCGAGTTCCTCTGGGAGCAGTGGGACAACGGCGCTTGGTTCACCCTGCCCGCCGCGGGCTGGGGTGGTGGCGCCTTCGACATCGAGGCGTTCATCATGGTGGTGGTCGACCCCACCTTGCTGGGCGTGGGCGATGCGGGCATGATGAACAACCTGCGCATGAGCTTCCTCAACGGCAACATCTCCCATGGCGGCACGGTGCTGCTGGGCTATGATGTGGTGGAGGCCGGCAACATGACCCTGGTGGTACACAATGCCAAGGGCCAGGTGATGGCCGAGCAGGCGCTGGGCGCCCAGGGCGTGGGCACCTACAATGCCTCGTTCAACACTAACGGTTGGGCCGATGGCCACTACTACGTGACCCTGAAGAACGACGGCCGCCCCTTCACCAAGAAGATGGTGGTGCAGAAGTAAGAGCGGGGTATGACCCCATTGGAGAAAGCCGCCCCACCGGGCGGCTTTTTTCATGGGGGTGGGGTGAGGAGGATGGACAAGGATGAACGGGGATGGACAAGGATGGACCGGGCTGGCGGGCATCGCCGCCCGGTCCATCCTTGTCCATCCTCGTCCATGGCTTCCTCTACTGCAAGGCAGGCAAACCTGCCTACCGGTAGCCACGGTGTATACACATCTTTCAAAGGGCCAACGGCCTGCCCGCCTATCGGGTTGGTAGGCAGGCAGGCCCGTGGCATATCAGCCCATGGCAACGCCATGGGTCATGGGAACAGGTGTGCGGAGGGAGGGCTGAAGGCCCGGCACATACCGGACGCATGTCGGTCTACGCGAACCATCGTCGGCTGTGCCGGGCCTTCAGCCCTCTACTGAACGCGCGCGTATCCGACACCCAAGGCGATTCCATGGGCTGGTATGTGCCGGGCCTTCAGCCCGGCATCGGCACATGTTCCGTCCGTAATGTTGACACACCGTAGCTACCGGTGTTGGGCATCGTGTTCCCACCATACCTCAGCATTGACGCGGGAAATAGGATGAGATTGCCCTCTACTGCAAGGCACCCCACGCAAAAGGCCGCCTCCCGAGGGAAGCGGCCTTTTGCCATGGGCGATGCCTGCGTGGGCCTACTTGCTCCACTCGGCGATCTTCTCCTCGTTCATCTTCACGTAGTTGGCGGCATCGGCCTTGCGGGCCAGCTCGCTGCTCTTCCGCGCGGCGGCGATGGCGTTCTTCTTGTCGCCGCTCTCGGCATAGGCCAGGGCCAGGGTGTGCTGGGTCCAGAAGCGGGTATCGTCCATCGCCACGGACTTCTTGGCCCATTCCAGCACCTTGTCCTTGTGTACCCCGCGGTCCATGCAGAAGCGGGCGGCGCTGTGGTAGGTGCCGGCGCTCACGTCATCGCCGGCCAGGGCGGTCTCGATGTTCTTCAGGGCCTGCTCGGTGGCGGGGGCCTCGATGCGGAAGCCCACCTTGGTGTTGGCCCAGCTGAGCTCCACGGTGGCCCCGTCGTTCACCACGTTGGCCAGCCCGATGGTGAAGGTCTCCACATGCTCGGTGCGGCCGGGCACGGCCTTGGTGGCCACCACGTCGTTCTCGGCCTTGTGGTCGCGGCCGTTGTTCACCTTGCTGTCCGAGTTGAGCATGATCCGCCAGGCGTCCTTGCCGGGCACGGTGAGCAGGGCGTAGGTGCCGGGCTTCACGGGCTGCCCGTCGATGGTGACCGGGCCGTCAACGGTGACCTTGGTGCTGGCGTTGGCACCGGTGCGCCAGATCTCGCCGTAGGGCACCAGCTCGCCGAAGATGGTGCGGCCCTTGGCGCTGGGGCGGGAGTATTCGATGGTGACCTGGGTGAGGCCCACCTGCTGCTCGATCTTGGCCAGCGGGCTGGGTTGGGGCAGTTGCTGGGCGTGGGCGTGCAGGGTGAAGGCGGCGGTGGCGGCGGCCAGGGTCAGGGTCTTCAGGTGCATGTTCCGTGGGGTGGTTTAGGGGGATTCTGGTTGGGGGCGGAAGGTCAGGCGGCCTTGAGGTTGCTCAGGCGCGAGCCGTCGAACTTGTCGCGGGCGTAGCTCAGGGTCACGCGCAGCTCGGCGGGCTTCTCGGGGTTGCCGGGCAGCTCGTACATGGCGTCGGTCATGATGGCCTCGCAGATCGAGCGCAGGCCGCGGGCGCCGAGCTTGTACTCCAGGGCCTTGTCCACGATGAAGTCCAGCACCTTCTTGTCGAAGCTCACCTTCACCTTGTCCATCTCGAAGAGCTTCACGTACTGCTTCACCAGGGCGTTCTTGGGTTCGGTGAGGATGCGGCGCAGGGTGTCGCGGTCCAGCGGATCGAGGTAGGTGAGCACGGGGAAGCGGCCGATGAGCTCGGGGATCAGTCCGAAGGCGCGCAGGTCGGTGGGCCCCACGTACTGCAGCAGGTGCTCGTCGTGTACGCGCTTCTCCTTGCTGGCGCTGTACCCCACGGCGTGGCTCTTCACGCGGCGGGCGATGATGCGCTCGATGCCGTCGAAGGCGCCGCCGCAGATGAACAGGATGTTGCGCGTGTCCACCTGGATCAGTTTCTGCTCGGGGTGCTTGCGGCCGCCCTGGGGGGGCACGCTCACGGTGCTGCCCTCGAGCAGTTTCAGCAGGGCCTGTTGCACGCCCTCGCCGCTGACGTCGCGCGTGATGCTGGGGGTGTCGCTCTTGCGGCTGATCTTGTCCACCTCGTCGATGAACACGATGCCGCGCTCGGCCTTGGCCACGTCGTAGTCCGCGGCCTGCAGCAGGCGGCTCAGGATGCTCTCCACGTCCTCGCCCACGTAGCCGGCCTCGGTGAGCACCGTGGCGTCGGCGATGGCGAAGGGCACGTTGAGCATGCGGGCGATGGTCTTGGCCAGCAGGGTCTTGCCGCTGCCGGTCTCGCCCACCAGGATGATGTTGCTCTTCTCGATCTCCACGTCGTCGCTGGCGCTGGCGGGCTTTTGCACCAGGCGTTTGTAGTGGTTGTAGACCGCCACGCTGAGCACCTTCTTGGCATCGTCCTGGCCGATGACGTACTCATCGAGGAAGCGCTTGATGTCCGCGGGCTTCTGGAGGATCAAACTGCCCTCCATCTCGTTGCGGGTGCGCTGGCTCAGCTCCTCGCTGATGATGTTCTGGGCCTGGGCGATGCAGTTGTCGCAGATGTGCCCGGTGATGCCCGCGATCAGCACGTTGGTGTCCTGCTTGTCGCGTCCGCAGAACGAGCACTTGATCTCTTTCTTGTCCATGGGATGGGTGGGGTGCGGCCACGGTGGTGGCGGTAGGGAACGCAAGATAGGGCGTGGCCCTCGGGGCCGCCCGCCGGCCGCTTCAACGGTGCGGCCGGCGGGCGGGTTCGGGGGTCATCGGCTGCGGACCAGCACTTCGTCGATCATGCCGTAGGCCTTGGCCTCCTCGGCCACCCACCAGTAGTCGCGGTCGCCGTCCATCTCCACCTTGTCGAAGGGCTGGCC
>JAVFAQ010000213.1:0-5629 GCA_034002325.1 Flavobacteriales bacterium
TACTGGTGCTACAAGATCGAGTTCAAGCCCAAGCGGCCCCAGGAGCTGGCCTTCACCGGCGAGATGTGGATCAGCGACACCACCTACGCCGTGCGCCGGATCGAGGCCACGGTGGACCCCGGCGCCAACCTCAACTTCGTGCAGGGCTTCGCCGTGCGACAGGAGTACGACCAGGTGGAGAACGAGGTGTGGATGCTGGTGAAGGACGAGATGGTGGTGGACCTCAACGTGGTGAGCGGCAATGCCCGCGAGATGAAGAACGCCGTGCAGGGCTTCTACGGCAGGCGCACCGCCAGCTACCGCGATTTCGTCATCAACCGGCCCCGCCCCGACCCCTTCTATGCCGGGGTGGACGAGGTGGTGCTGGAGATCGACCCGCTGAGCCTGGGGGCCGATTACTGGGACCAGAACCGCCATGTGCCCCTCACCGCCCAGGAGCACGCCATCTACCACATGGTGGACACGATGAAGACCATCCCGCGCTTCCGCACCTACGTGGACATCATCAGCACCCTGGCCACCGGCTACTACGAGCGCGGCCTCATCGAGATCGGGCCCTACTTCACCATGCTCAGCTTCAACCCGGTGGAAGGCGCCCGCTTCCGCCTGGGCGGCCGCACCAGCAACAACTTCAGCACCTGGGTGGAGTTCGAGGGGTACACCGCCTACGGCACGCTGGACGAGCGCTTCAAGTTCGGCCTGGCCACCCGCGGCTTCATCAGCAAGCAGCCCCGCCTGCTCTACCGCGCCGGCTACAAGCACGATGTGGAGCAGCTGGGCCAGAGCGTGAACGCCTTCCGCAACGACAACCTGCTGGGCAGCTTCTTCCGCCGCAACCCCAACACCAAGCTCACCGACGTGGAGGAGTGGCGCGCCAGCCTGGAGCGCGAATGGTTCGCCGGCTTCACCAACGAGGTGTTGGTGCGCTACCGCACCCTGCAGGCCCTGGGCGACCTGCGCTACGAGCGCCTGATGATCGATCCCGCGCCGCGCATAGCGAACGTGGGCAGCATACGCACCGCCGAGGTGAGCCTCAACACCCGCTTCGCATACGGTGAGAAATACGTGAGCGGCGAGTTCGACCGGGTGGCCATCGGCATCAACAAGTACCCCACCGTGGAGCTGCACATGGCGTACGGGATCCCGCGATTGCTCAATAGCGACCACGAGTACCTGAAGCTGGTGGGCCGCATCTACCGCCGCTGGCAACTGGGCGTGGCCGGGTGGACCCGCACCACCGTGGAGGGCGGCCGCATTTGGGGTACCTTGCCCTACCCCCTGTTGGCGATCCACAGCGGCAACGAGACCTTCTACTACGACGATGCGGCATTCAACACCATGAACTTCTTCGAGTTCATCAGCGACCGCTACGTGCAGTTCTTCGCCGAGCACCACTTCGAGGGCCTGCTCTTCAACCGCATCCCGCTGTTCCGCCGCCTGAAATGGCGCGAAGTGGCCACCTTCAAGACCGTGGCCGGGGAGCTGGGGCCCGCGCACCACGAGGCCATGCTGTTGCTGCCCGGCATGCACGCCCTGTACAAGGGGCCCTTCATGGAGGCCAGCGCCGGCATCGAGAACATCCTCAAGGTGCTGCGCGTGGACGTGGTCTGGCGCCTGCGCTACAACCACCACCCCGGCACCAGCCCCTTCGCCCTGCGCGCCAAGCTCTTCCTCAACTTCTGACCGATATGCTCCGGGCCGTCGACGTGATCAAACGATACAAGCGGCGCACCGTGGTGGACCGCGTGAGCGTGCAGGTGGACCAGGGCGAGATCGTGGGGCTGCTGGGGCCCAACGGCGCCGGCAAGACCACCACCTTCTACATGATCGTGGGCCTGATCAAGCCCAACGAGGGCCATGTGTTCCTGGACGATACCGACATCACCGACCTGGCCATGTACCGCCGCGCCCAGCAGGGGATCGGCTACCTGCCGCAGGAGGCCAGCGTGTTCCGCAAATTGAGCGTGGAGGACAACATCAAGGCGATCCTGGAGATGAGCGGCAAGGGCAGGGCCGAGCAGAGGGAGCGGCTCGAAGCGCTGCTCGACGAGTTCAGCCTGCAGCACGTGCGCAAGAGCATGGGCGACGTGCTCAGCGGGGGCGAGCGCCGCCGCACCGAGATCGCCCGCGCGCTGGCCACCGAGCCGCGCTTCATCCTGCTCGATGAGCCCTTCGCCGGCGTGGACCCCATCGCCTTGGAGGACATCCAGGGCATCGTGGCGAAACTGAAGGAGAAGAACATCGGCATCCTGATCACCGACCACAACGTGCAGGAAACGCTGAGCATCACGGACAGGGCGTACCTGCTGTACGAGGGCCGCATCCTGAAGCACGGCACCGCCGAGGAACTGGCCGGCGACCCCGAGGTGCGCGAGAAATACCTGGGCCGGAATTTCGAATTGCGGCGGAAGGTCTGATCGCGGCCTGTGACCGGATCATCGTTGGCCGCACCCGTAGCGTCGACCCATTGGGTCGACCCGCAGCACCATGGACCACGTTGGTGTCGACCCAATGGGTCGACGCTACGGGTGGGATGCAGGAAGATCCTGCGAGGCCGGTTACGCCAGTTCGTTCACCACGAAGCTGTACCGCTCCATCACCTGGTTGGCCAGCAATTTCTTGCAGGCCTCGTCCACCTTGGCCTCGGCGGTCTTCTTGTCCTTGGCCTCCACCTGCAGGGTGATGTGCTTGCCGATGCGCACGCCGGTGATCTCGGGCAGGCCCAGGTTGCCCATGGCGTGGGTCACGGTCTTGCCTTGCGGGTCGAGCAGGTTGTCGTGGGGCATCACGTCGATGGCGGCGCGGAAGGTCTTCATGGTGCAAAGATGGGGATGGGATCGCTGTGCATGGCGCCGATAATGCGAGGGTGCCGTGCTACCGATCGGCCCCCTTCGGGAACAGCCGCCCCCACAACGGGCTGAGCAGGTACAGCACCAGGATCAGCGGCACGGCCAGCACGCCGTACAGCACCACCAGCACCGCGCCGATGCCCATCAGCAGGTAGATCACCTCGTTGCCCTTCCACTTGAAATGCTTGAACTTCAGGGAGGGGAGGGGAAGTTCGGAGACCATGAGCGCGGAGAGGAGCACGCACGCGGCGACCAACGCCAGCGGCGATGTGAACAATGCGCCCACGGCCGCGATGAGGGCTTCGTGGCCGGGACCCGGTCGCACGGCCACATGCAGGGCCACCAGCACCATGGCGGCCCAGAACAGGCCGTTGGCGGGGGTGGGCAGCCCGAGGAAGCCGGTGGTCTGCCGGGTGTCCACGTTGAATTTGGCCAGCCGCCAGCACGAACCGACGGCCAACGCGAGGGCGGCCACGTTGAACGGCCAGCTGGGCGCCACGGCCGGGTAGGGGAGGTGGGCGAATGCCGGGAAAGCACGCGGGTCGACCAGGTTGCCGGCCAACGACGACGCATGGATGAACACCACGAAAGCCGGCGCCACCCCGAAGCTCACCATGTCCGCCAGGCTGTCCAACTGCACCCCCAGCGGCGATCCCCCGCCCAGCGCCCGTGCGGCCAGGCCATCGAGCAGGTCGAAGGCGGCCGCCAGGAAGATCAGCCCACAGGCGATCGTGAGTTGACCCTGCGCGGCCAGCAGGATGGAACCCACGCCGCAGCATAGGTTCGCGGTGGTGAGCAGGTCGGGAAGACGGGGTAGGCGTGCCACGGGGCCGAAGTTGGCTAATTTCGGGGCAATGATCGAGGCCACTTTCTGTTAATAGCTGCGTCAATACCAGAGCGATGAGGATCATTCGGACGATGGGCGGGCGCAGTGCGGCAATGGCCGTGATCATGGGCATGGGCACCGGGCCACTGGCGGCCCAAACAACGCCGGACCAAGGTGCCGGCGGCCTGGACGCGCCCAAGTACAGCAACGAGTTCCTGGCCATCGGCGTGGGCGCCCGCTCCCTGGGCATGGGCGGCGCCTTCGTGGGCGTGGTGAACGACGTGACCAGCGGCTATTGGAACCCGGCGGGGATCCTCGGGGTGAAGGGCGACCTGCAGATCGGCGCCATGCACAGCGAGTACTTCGCGGGCATCGCCAAGTACGATTACATCGGTGTGGCCAAGCCCATCGATTCGCTCAGCACCATCGGCTTCAGCTTCATCCGCTTCGGCATCGACAACATCCCCAACACCATCGACCTGATCGACCCCAGCGGCAACATCGACTACGACCGCATCACCTCGTTCAGCGCGGTGGACCACGCCTTCATCATCACCTACGCCCGCCGCCTGGGCGTGCCGGGCCTGCGTTTAGGCGGCAACGCCAAGGTGATCTACCGCCGCGTGGGCCAGTTCGGCCAGGCCTGGGGCTTCGGGCTGGACGGCGGGTTGCAGTACGACCGCGACCGCTGGCGTTTCGCCGCCGTGGCCCGCGATGTCACCAGCACCTTCAATGCCTGGAGCTACACGCTGGACCAACGCACCATCGAGGTGTTCCAGCAGACCGACAACGAGATCCCGGTGAACAGCGTGGAGCTCACCCTGCCGCGCCTGGTGCTGGGCGCCGCACGCGAGTTCAAGCTCGGTCCGAAGTTCGACCTGATCGCCGCGGTGGACCTGGAGAACACCTTCGACGGCCGCCGCAACACGCTGGTCGCATCGGACACCTGGAGCGCCGACCCCCGCCTGGGCCTGGAAGTGGGCTTCGCCGGCGTGGTGTACGTACGCGGCGGCCTGAGCCAGTTCCAGTACGTGACCGACGTGCTCGACAAGCGCACCCTCTCCATGCAGCCCAACATCGGCCTGGGCCTGCGCATCAAGAGCGTGATGCTGGACTACGCCCTCACCGACATCGGCGACAACAGCGTGGCCCTTTACAGCAACGTGTTCTCGTTGCGCTTCGACCTGTTCAAGAGGCCCGCCCCATGACGCGAACGCTCTGGTCGGTCCTGTTGCTGGCACAGGCGCTCGGGGTATGCGGGCAGCCGTACGGCAACGAATGGATCGACCATGACCGCCGCTACTGGCGCTTCAACGTGGCGGCCGACGGCATCCAGCGGATCGACTCCGCCACGCTGGCCCAGAGCGGCTTCCCGGTCCAGGAGGTGGACCCCCGCCACCTGATGCTCTTCGCCCGCGAGGAGCAGGTGCCCATCTACGTCCATGGCGGCGAGGACGGCGTGATGAACACCGACGACTTCATCGAGTTCCGCACCTTCCGCAACGATGGATGGGCGGACGCGCGCCTGTTCCCGGACCCCGCCCAGCAGCTGAACCCCCGGCACAGCCTGTTCAACGACACGCTCCGCTACTACCTCACCTGGGACGCCACGGCGGAGAAGAAGCGGATCGTGCCGTACGCGGACACGGACCATGCGGCCTATCCGGAGCGGACCTGGAACCGGGCGTACGGCACCCACCAGGTGACGAGCATCTACCACGGCGGCGACTACGACCCGCAACGGCTCACCAGCAGCGGCATGTACACCGAGGGCGAGGGCTTCGCCACCGGCAATATCACCACCAACGCCTATTCCATCGGTGTGCCCACGCCGCATGCCTTCCAGGAGGAGGGCCTGCCCCCGGCGGTGGTGCAGACCACCTTCATGGGGTCCAACCATCCGGCCTTCGGGCTGCCCGACAGCGTGATGGACCATCACATGGTGGTGCGTGCC
>JAVFAQ010000214.1:0-5622 GCA_034002325.1 Flavobacteriales bacterium
CCCTTCATCTACTTCCAGTTCTGAGGGGGAGAGAGCGGGGAGGTTCGTTCACCATAGAGGCACAGAGCACACAGAGGCTTCGCTATTGTCCATTCACACGGTAGCACAGGGAACACAGTGATGAACGGGATGCACTATCTCACCACTATCTCCATTATCACCACCCTCACCACTATCTCCACTATCACCACTATCACCACTATCACCCCACAACCCATGTGTACTATCCTTGCATCGCCATGGACCTCTCCATCGTCATTCCCTTACTGAACGAGCGCGAATCGGTGCCCGTGCTGGTGGAGCATGTCCAACGCGTGACCGAGCGCATGGGCGTGACGTGGGAGGCGATCCTGGTGGATGATGGAAGCACCGACGGCTCGTGGGGTGCGATCGAGGAACTGGCGGCGGCCGATCCCCGCGTGAAGGGCATCCGCCTGGGCCACAACTACGGCAAGAGCGCCGCGCTGAACGAGGGCTTCCGGGCCGCCGAGGGCGAGGTGACGATCACCATGGACGCCGACCTGCAGGACGATCCCGAGGAGCTGCCGGAGCTGTACCGCATGGTGCGCGAGGAGCACTGGGACCTGGTGAGCGGCTGGAAGAAGAAGCGCTACGACCCGCTCAGCAAGACGATCCCCACCAAGCTCTTCAACTGGGTCACCCGGCGTGTGAGCGGGCTGAAGCTGCACGATTTCAATTGCGGGCTGAAGGCCTACCGCAAGGAGGTGGTGAAGAACATCGAGGTGTTCGGCGAGATGCACCGCTACATCCCGTTCATCGCGAAGAAGGGCGGCTTCGGGCGGATCACCGAGAAGGTGGTGGCGCACCATCCGCGCCGCTTCGGCCGCACCAAGTTCGGGCTGGACCGCTTCATCAACGGATTCCTCGACCTGCTCACCATCACCTTCGTGTTCCGTTTCGGGCGCAAGCCCATGCACTTCTTCGGCGCGGTGGGCACGCTCATGTTCATGGTGGGCTTCCTGGCCGCCGCCTGGGTGGTGGGGGAGAAGCTCTGGCACGTGTACCTGCTGAAGCAGGCCGCCCCGCGCGTGGCCGAGCAGGGCCTGTTCTTCGTGGCCCTGGCCGCCATGGTCATCGGTGTGCAGCTCTTCACCGTGGGCTTCGTGGCCGAACTGGTGCGCCGATACAGCCCCGAGCGCAACGTGTACCGCGTGAAGGAACGCCTGGGACTGTGATCAGTGACGCGGCGGGCGGCCGCACGACCGCGCAGGGCGGAAAGGGGGGGCCTACCACGCCGCCCCCGGGTACGCCCGGGTCACGTGCTGCATCTCGGCCAGGATGTAGCCCAAATGCTCGGTGTGCAGGCCCTGGCGGCCGCCGGTGGCCATGAAGCCGTCGGCCGGGCGCTTCAGGGTGGCTTCGCCCAGCACCTCGTCCATGGTGCGGCTCCAAGTCTCCTTGACCGATGCGATGTCCGGCGCGATGCCGGCCTTCACCAGCTCATCGGTCACGGCATCGGCCTCGAAGAGTTCACCGGTGAAGGTCCACAAGTGGTCCAGGGCGGCTTGGGCGCGCGCATGGCTCTCTTCGGTGCCCTCGCCGAAGCGCAGCATCCATTCGCTGCTGGTGCGCAGGTGGTAGGTGGCCTCCTTCACGGCCTTGCCCGCGATGGCGGCGAGCTGCGCGTCCTTGCTCTGCATCAGGGCCTGCATCAGCGGCAGGTGGTAGGCATCGAAGAGGAAGCTGCGCACGATGGTGTGGGCGTAGTCGCCGTTGGGCTGCTCCACCAATTTCACGTTGGTGTACTGGCGCTCCATCCGCAGGTAGGCCAGGTCGTCCTCGCTGCGTCCCTGGCCTTCGGTCTCGCCGGCGTAGGTGAGCAGGTTGCGGGCCTCGCCCAAGTGGTCCAGCGCGCGGTTGGTCAGGGCGATGTCCTCCTCCAGGATCGGCCCGTGCCCGCACCATTCGCCCAGGCGGTGGCTCAGGATCAGCAGGTCGTCGCCGAGGCGGAGGGTGTAGATGGTGAGGGCTTGGCTCATGTGTGGGTCGGATCTCGGATCGAAGCCGGTGCCGGGGCGCGACATGTCGCGCCCGTACCGTGCTCCTCTTAGATGTACTTGGCTCCTTCCGGTACCACGTAGAATGTCGGGTGCCGGTAGATCTTGTCGTCGGCGGGGTCGTAGAAGCTCTCGGCATCCTCGGGGCGGGAGGCGTGGACATGCTCGCTCTTCACCACCCAGATGCTGTTGCCTTCCTGCCGGCGCGTGTACACGTCGCGCGCGTTGGCGATGGCCATGCCGGCATCGGCCGCGTGCAGGCTGCCCACGTGCTTGTGGTCCAGGCCGCGCTTGCTTTGGATGAAGATCTCCCAGAGGGGCCATCCTTGATCGTTCGTATTGCTCATTGGTTGTCGTAGGTATGGGTCGACCCGGTGGGTCGACGCTACGGGTGCATTGATCGAAGTTATGCGGCCTTCCGATCAGCTTTTTTCGCCGCATAAGCCAAGGCCGCTTCACGCACCCAGGCGCCTTCGTCGTGGGCCTTGTTGCGGGCGGCGAGGCGCTCCTTGTTGCAGGGCCCGTTGCCGGCCACCACGTTGTTGAACTCGGTCCAGTCGATCGCGCCGAAGTCGTAGTGCTTGGTCTCCTCGTTCCACTTCAGGTCGGGATCGGGGATGCGCAGCCCGATCACTTCGGCCTGCTGCACGGTGCGGTCGATGAAGATCTGGCGCAGCTCGTCGTTGCTCTGCCGCTTGATCTTCCACTTCATGCTCTGGGCGCTGTTGGGGCTGTTGGCATCGCTGGGCCCGAACATCATCAGGCTGGGCCACCACCAGCGGTCCAGCGCGTCCTGCGCCATGGCCCGCTGCTCGGGGGTGCCCTTGGCCAGCACGCTCATGATCTCGTAGCCCTGGCGCTGGTGGAAGCTCTCTTCCTTGCAGATGCGCACCATGGCGCGGGCGTAGGGGCCGTAGCTGGTGCGGCAGAGCATCACCTGGTTCATGATGGCCGCGCCGTCCACCAGCCAGCCGATGGCGCCGATGTCGGCCCAGGTGAGGGTGGGGTAGTTGAAGATGCTGCTGTACTTGGCCTTGCCGCTGAGCAGGTCGTCGATGGTCTTCTCGCGGCTGGTGCCCAGCGTTTCGCAGGCGCTGTAGAGGTACAGGCCGTGGCCCGCCTCGTCCTGCACCTTGGCCAGCAGGATGGCCTTGCGCTTCAGGCTGGGCGCGCGGCCGATCCAGTTGCCCGCGGGCAGCTTGCCCACCACTTCGCTGTGCGCGTGCTGGCTGATCTGGCGCACCTTGGTCTTGCGGTACTTCTCGGGCATCCAGTCCTTGGGCTCGATCTTCTGCTCGGCGTCGATCCTGGCTTGGAAGAGGCCGTCCATGTCTTTCACTTCGGTCATCGTGCGTTGAACTGTTGGCCAAGATAGGGCCAGGGCGCCATCCGGTACTGACGGCGGTCAACTCCGGGCATGGCCGTGCGGCCTTCCGGGGCGCTCATCGCCGCACTTCCGCCCCGCCTGGCCCGCAGCGGCTATTTTTGCCGCCCATCATGAGCTCCGTCCGCATGGCCCGTTTCCACACCCTGACCGTATCCAGCTTGCAACGCGAAACGGCCGACAGCATCGTGATCGGCTTCGTGGTCCCGCCCGAGCTGCGAGAGGACTTCACCTTCATCCACGGCCAGTACCTCACCCTGAAGGTGATGGTCAATGGCGAGGAGCTGCGCCGCAGCTACAGCATCTGCAGCAGCCCGCTGGAACCCGGGGAGCTGCGCATCGCCGTGAAACGGGTGGAGGGCGGCCGCGCCAGCACCGCGCTGGTGGAGAAGCTGCGGCCGGGCATGACCATCGAGGTGATGACCCCCATGGGCAACTTCCACACGCTGCTCAACCCGGCGAACTACAAGCACTACGTCTGCTTCGCCGGTGGCAGCGGCATCACGCCCATCCTCAGCATCATCAAGACCGTGCTGCGCGCCGAGCCCAACAGCCGGCTCACGCTGTTCTACGGCAACACCGATGTGGACCGGATCATCTTCCGCAGCAAGCTGGACGAGCTGAAGCAGAAGCACGCCGACCGGTTGGACGTGTACCACATCCTCACCTTCGGGAAGGACGAGGACATGCTCTTCAATGGCCTGATCACCGTGGAGAAGGCCACCGCGCTCGCCGGTCGCTTCGTGCAGGACAGCGCCGACACGGAGTACTTCATCTGCGGCCCCGAGCCCATGATGGTGAACGTGAGCGAGGCGCTGGAGAAGCTGGGGGTGGACAAGAAGCGCATCCACATCGAGCTCTTCACCAGCCCGGTCACCGCCGAGGTGAAGAAGGACGACCCCAAGCCCGCCCAGGCCGGCGCCTTCAGCGGGACGGCCCAGGTGAAGGTGGTCCTGGACGGCCGCGAGACCGTGATGCAGCTTGATGCCCAGGGCCCGCCCGTGCTCGATGCCGCGATCGACGCCGGCCTCGACGTGCCGTACGCCTGCAAGGGCGCGGTGTGCTGCACCTGCAAGGCGCGGGTGCTGGAAGGCCAGGTGGAGATGGACATGAACTACGCGCTCACCGACGAGGAGGTGGCGGACGGCTACGTGCTCACCTGCCAGAGCCACCCGCGCAGCGCGCAGGTGACGATCGACTACGACCAGCATTAGGCGGGCGCGCCGCCGGGAAAAGAGCGAGGCGGGCTTACGGGCCCGCCTCGTTGGTCCTTCGCGCTCAGTTGGTGTGTTTCGTAAGCGGCGAAGGAGGCTTGTGCCGGCTACTGCGCGGTGGCGTAGCCGGTGAGCTTCGACTGGATGTGCGCCAGGTAGTTCTCGCTGTGGTAAAAGCCTTCCATCTCGGGATCCCACCGCACGATGCCAGTGGGGAAATCGGCGTAGAACGGATCGATGCCGGTGTCGCCGGCGGGCAGCAGGCCGAAGGTCATCTCGTAATCGGGGTACACCACGCGGTCCTTGGGCAGGGCGGTGTCGATGTAGACCAGCTTGTCCGTGTAGCCGGGCTTGCTGACCCGCACGGTGTAGGCCTGGTCGATGTCCAGCTCCAGCATGAAGCGGCCGCGCTTGTCCACCTTCACGGGCGCCAGCTGCTTGTTGTCCCGGTAGACCGTCACGGTATGATCGGTAGAGCGGGCGCCGTCCACCATCACCCGGCCGTGGACCGGCAGGAACCAGCCGGCGGCCTGGTCCCGTTCGTCCACCAGCCGCTTCTGGCCCAGGACGGCCACGGCGGACAGGAGCGAGGCGGCCAGGAGCAGCCAGGGCAGTATGATGACGGCCGGCGGGCGGGGCAGGATGCGGGTGCGGACCATGGTGGTTCGGTTGATCATGCGGTTTGGTACGGCGGGCGGCGGCGGCGGGTTACGCCTTCAGGCCACCTTGAAGAAGGGCGGCCGGCGCACCTCGGCGCCCGCACGGGGAAGGGTGAAGCGCAGGACCGTGCCGTGCCCCGGGCGGCTGTCGGCCTGCACCGTGCCGCCGTGCTTGCGCACGATGCGCTGCACGATGGCCAGGCCCACGCCGGTGCCCTCGAAGCGGGCGTTGGAAAGCAGCCGCTTGAAGGGGCCGAATACCTGCTCCCGGTGCATGTTGTCGAAGCCCACGCCGGTGTCGTGCACCTCGATCACGACGCCCTGTCCATCGGTGCGGTGGGCGATCT
>JAVFAQ010000215.1:0-5581 GCA_034002325.1 Flavobacteriales bacterium
CCTTTAACCCTTCAGCCTTTAACCCTTCCACCCTTTAACCCTTCAGCCTTTAACCCTTTGACCCTTTAACCCTTCAGCCTTTAACCCTTTGACCCTTTAACCCTTCAGCCTTTAACCCTTCCACCCTTCCACCCTCGCACCCTTCCCCCCTCATCGTCCCCATCCCGTCATTCGTCCAAGAAAATCCGCCGATCGCCCAAAGGCCCGTGGCCGGATCGCGGTGCCCGTTAGCTTGGCCGCATGCGACCGGCCCTGCTGCTCGTTCTGTTGCCCTTCGCGGCCCACGCCCAGTACCAGGGGCCTGAGAGCGTGGAGTACGATCCGGCGGGCGACCGCTACTTCGTGAGCAACACCGGCAGCGCCACCATCAAGCAGTTGGCGCAGGACGGCACGGTCACCGACTTCGTTGCCGGGCTGCCGGCCGCGCCGTACGGGCTGGAGATCATGGGCGACGTGCTCTACGCCTGCATGGGCGGCGGGGTGCGCGGCTTCAGCCTGGCCACCGGCGCGCAAGTGGCCCAGGTGGCGCTCAACGCCGGCTTCGCCAATGGCATCACCACCGACGGAAGCCACTTGTACGTGACCGACTTCCACAACAGCCAGCGCCGCATCTTCAAGGTGGACCCGGTGGCGGGCACCTTCACCGTGCTGGCCGCGGGCCTGCCGGGGCAGCCCAACGGCATCGTGTACCGGGCGGCCACCAACGAGCTGCTGGTGGGCTTCTGGGGCGCGGGCGCCGCCGTGCGCAGCTACAATGCCACCACCGGCGCCCTCACCGGCACGGTCGTCACCAACGTGGGCAGCATCGACGGCATCACCTTGGATTGCGCCGGCCGCGTGCTGATCGCCTCCTGGTCCCCGGCGCGCATCACCCGCTTCGAGTGGGACGTGCCCGCACCGGTGTTCGAGGACCTCGGGGTGGCCGGCCTGAGCAACCCGGCGGACATCGACCACGACGCGGTGAACGACCGCCTGTGCATCCCCAACAGCGGCAACCACACGGTGACGCTGCACGCCTTAGGCTGCGCGCCCACCGGGGTGCCCGGGGCGGGGGCGGCGGACGACGGCCTGCGCGTGATGCCCAACCCCGCGCACGACCGCATCACCGTGCTGCCGGGCTTCTCCCGGGCGCAGCCCTACCTGCTGCTCAACACGCGCGGCAGCGTCATCGGCGGGGGCACCCTCAGCCCCGGCGCCGCGCTGGACATCGGCCCGCTGGCGCCCGGCACCTACACCATGCACTTCACCCGCGACGGCCGGCGCGCCCGGTTCGTGAAGGAATGAGCCGGCCACCGCCCCCCCGATGATCCCCGCCCCGCCATCCGCCCGCCCGGCAACGGCACCAGCGCACGGCCCGCCGACCGTCTGACGGTTTAGCCCTACTTTCGTCTCCCCCTAACCCTTCTCCACCCGGGCCGGTGCGCTCCAAGCCGGCCGAACCCCTTACGATGATGATCAAGACCGATACGCTGCGTGCATGCGCTTTATCACTTGTGGCCGTTCTGGCCGGCGCCCATTCCGGGTCCTCCCAAGTGCTGGCCTGGGAGTTGAACGGTGCAGTCGGGGATGAGGCAGCCGCCATGGCCACCACGATCGATGCGAACTTGGAGAGTTCCAGTTTGGTACGCGGTAGTGGTGTCGTAGCCTCCACGTTGACCAATGCCTTCTCGGCCAGCGGATGGGACGCTGCCGACCTCGCCGGAGCCATTGCCAATGAGGAGTTCTTCGAGTTCGCCGTGGAGGCTGCGAGCGGGTACGCGGTCTCTCTGTCCACCTTGGACGCGAACTTCCGCCGGTCCGGCACCGGTCCGAACGCTTTCCAGTGGCAATACAGCCTGGACGGCTTCGCCACCTCGGGTTCGAACATCGGCGCGGCGATCTCATTTACCGGGAGCGGAGGGAATGGTACCGTTCAAGGGCAACTCAACCTATCCGTATTACCAGCGCTACAAGACGTTGCGGCGGGCACGGTGATTACTATTCGCCTGTACGGTTGGGGCGCTTCAGGAGAAGGAGGAACATTCGCCATCGGCCGCTTGCCGGGCAATGACCTGGCCATCGGCGGCACGGTCGATCCTGCCGGCGCCCCCACCACCTCCGTGGCGTTCACCTCCGCCACTTCCAGCGCCGGCGAGGCCGATGGCACGGTGGACCTGGTGCTGAGCATCACCGACCCGAGCAGCACCAATGCCACTTCGGTGGACGTGGTGCTGGCCAGCGGCGACGCGGCGCGCATCGGCAACTACACCACGCAGACCGTGACCTGGCCCGCGAACGATGCCACCGACAAGACCCTCACGATCACCATCACCGACAATGCCGCGTGCGATGGCGATGCCGAGCTGGGCTTCCAATTGCAGAACGCCACCGGTGGCGATGATGCCGAGGTCGGCGCCAACGACGCCCACGCCCTCACCATCGTCGATGATGAAGGCGCACCCCTGCCCGCGCCCGTGGCCACCGCCGCAACCGCCATCGGCGATAACGGCTTCACCGCCAATTGGGAGGCCGTGACCGGCGCCACGGGGTATTTTCTGGATGTGTACAGCTCGAATGCGGTACCCGCCACGGACCTGTTCATCTCGGAGTACATCGAAGGATCCGGCAACAACAAGTACATCGAGGTGTTCAACGGCACGGGCACAACGGTGGACCTGAGCGACTACGAGGTCCTGGTCTTCTTCAACGGAAGCCCCACGGCCGGCAACACGATCCCGCTCATCGGCACACTGGCCGATGGCGACGTGCATGTGTTGGCCCACAACTCCGCGGACATTACCGGCGCCCCGGTGGACCAGACCGCCGGTAACCTCCTAAATTTCAACGGCGATGATGCCGTGGCGCTCTGGAAGATCTCCACGGCCAGCTACGTGGACATCTTCGGCACCATCGGTGAAGACCCCGGTTCCGCATGGACCGGCGGCGGGCTGAGCACAGTGAACCGGACCTTGGTACGCAAGAGCGATGTGACCGGCGGCGTGACGACCAACCCGGGAAGCGGCTTCCCCACGCTGGTCACCGAGTGGGACGGCTTCCCGGAGGACAACATCGATGATCTGGGCAGCCACACGTACGACGGTTCGGGCACCACCCTGTATGTGCTGGAGAACGAGTCCGTGGGCAACGTGCTCACCTACCCCGTGAC
Source organism: Flavobacteriales bacterium (assembly GCA_034002325.1). Lineage (GTDB taxonomy): Bacteria > Bacteroidota > Bacteroidia > Flavobacteriales_F > PHOS-HE28 > PHOS-HE28. The sequence continues at coordinate 3,146 of JAVFAQ010000215.1, forward strand.
CGGTCTGGACCCGGGCGTGACGTACTACTACGTGGTGCGCGCGGCGAACGCCTGCGCCACCAGCGATGACAGCAACGTGCAAGAGGTCACCACCACCGTGCCCGTGGTGCCCGTGCTCACCGCCGTGCCCGATGCGCTGGACTTCGGCGATGTGGTCTTCGGCACCACCAGCGCCAGCATGAGCTTCGAGCTGAGCGGCACCGACCTGGAACCCGTTTCCGGGTCCGTCTCGCTGGAAGTGCCCCCCGGCCTGGAGGTGGAGCTGAGCCTGAGCGAAGTGCTGTGGGAGACCGAAGTGAGCGTGCCCTACACCGGTGGTGAGCTGCTGCCCGTGACGGTGTACGTGCGCTTCAGCCCCAGCGCCATCGGTGCCCAGAGCGACGCCATCGCCATCAGCGGCGGCGGTGCCGTCACCGCGGTGAACATCACCGGCACCGGTGCCGAGGCCCAGATCTATTGGGACTTCCAGACCGAGACGCCCACATTGGACCTGGTGCCCTTCACCAGCACATCGGCCATCAGCCGCGGGCAGCACAACAACACCTTCGGCGACCTGGTGAACGGTACATCGCCCTCCGACGTGTACCCCGGTGCCAGCGGGCAGAACAACGCGGCCGCTTCGGCCTTCACGGGCCCGCTCGATCCCGGCACCAGCACCTATTTCGAGTTCACCGTGACCACCGCGCCGGGCCACTTCACGCACTTCCACACCTTCAGCTTCGGCAGCCGCAGCACCGGCACCGGCCCGCAGGGGTACAGCGTGCGCTGGGACGTGGACGGCTATGCCAGCGACCTGTTCTCCGGCACCTTGGACAACAGCAGTACATGGACCCATCACACGTACATGAACCTGGGGGTCATCACCCCGGTGGGCGGCCCGGTGTCCTTCCGCATCTATGGCCACAGTGGCACGGGCAACCCGGGCACGTCGGCCAACTGGCGGATCGACGACCTGGCGCTGTACGGCGACAGCTACGAGGCGGCCTCCATCTATTACAGCCGCGCCACGGGCACCGCTGACCAGCCGATCTGGAGCGACACGCCCACGGGCACGGCGGGACCGGCGGTGTTCGGCCCCGGCGTGGGCATGGTGGTGCAGGCCGGCGATGCGGTGACCGTCACGGCCTCCATGGCCATCGGCACCTTGGAAGTGGAGAGCGGCGCCACGCTGGAACTGAACAGCGGCACCACCTTCGACCTGCACGGCGACGCCCTGATCGACGGCGACCTGGTGGCCAACGAGAGCGAGATCGCCCTGGTGGGCGCCGATGGCGTGATCCTGCAAAGCGCCGGCACGCTGGACCTGTACGACCTGACGGTGAACACCCCGAACGGTGCCCTCACCGATGCCGTGATCACCGTTCGCGGCACCTTGCAGCTCACCGATGGCGAGTTCGAGAGCGTGGGGCCCATCACCCTGGTGAGCGATGAGAACGGCACCGCCCAGTTGGGCCCCGTGGGCACCGACGCCGAGTACGTGGGCGCGCTCACCGTGCAGCGGTACATCCCCGGCGGGGCCACCAACTGGCGCCTGCTGGGCAGCCCGGTGGCCGGCGCCACGGTGAACGGCTGGATGGACGATTTCTTCACCGCCGGTTTCCCCGGAAGCCATTACCCCGAGTTCTATGACACCCAGTACGGCGGCTACGAGCCGGGCGCGAACTACTGGCCCAGCGTGCGCCTGTACGACGAGACCACGCAAGACCCGGACGCCGCCGCCGGGCTGATCGGCGTGGAGAGCCAGCTCACCCCGCTGAGCTTCGGGCGCGGCTTCGCGGCCTGGAGCGGCGACAACGACCTGGGCACCGCGGGCTTCACCGTGGACGTGACCGGCGCGCCGCACGTGGCCAAGACCCCGGCCGCGCTGCCGGTGAGCTGGACGGAACTGAGCCCCGCCGACCCTGCGGCACAGGGCTGGAACCTGGTGAGCAACCCGCTGCCCGCCCCGATCGACTTCAGCCTGATGGTGCGCGGTGCCGACGTGGCCAACGGCTACTATGTGTACGACCCCGCGACCGGCAACAATGCCCACTGGGACGCCGAGATCCTGGTAAGCACCCCGCCGGGGGCGGTCCACGGCATCATCCACAGCAGCCAGGGCTTCTGGGTGCAGGCCAGCGGCCCCGCCGCCACGCTCACCGTGGATGAGAGCGCGAAGGTGGACGTGGCCACGGGCGGCCTCTTCGGCGGCGACCAGATGCCCACCGTGGGCCAGCTGCGCTTGGTGATCGAGAACGGGGCCAATGCCATGCGTGACGAGGCCCGCGTGTACTTCGGCCTGGGCCAGCCCGGGCATGACGCCGGTGATGCCCTGAAGCTGCCCGTGGGCCACCAGCACGCCCCGCGCATCGCCACGCGCAGCAGCGACGGCATGGACATGATGGTGAACAAGTACGGCGCCCACGAGCAGGCCATCAGCATCCCCGTCACCGTGCG
>JAVFAQ010000216.1:0-5574 GCA_034002325.1 Flavobacteriales bacterium
GCCACCTTGGTGCCGAAGGAGACCGCCGCGCCGTTCCTGGGCTTCTTCGAGGGGCTGTACGAGATCTCGGTGGTGGTGATCAACGCCATCATGCGCATGGCCCCGTACGCGGTGAGCCTGCTGGTGTTCAGCAGCATCGCCTCGTTCGGGATCGACCTGCTGGTGGCGCTGCTGTGGTTCATCGCCGTGGTGCTGGGCGGGCTGTCCTTCCACTTCTTCGTGGTGTACGGCTTCAGCGTGCGGGTGCTCTCGCGCATCTCGCCCGTGGAGTTCTTCCGCCGCATGCGCACCACGGCCATCACGGCCTTCAGCACCTCGTCGAGCAACGCCACCCTGCCCACCGTGCTGCAGGAATCGCACCGGCGCCTCGGGGTGCCGCGCGACATCAACTCCTTCGTGCTCACCATCGGCAGCACGGCCAACCAGAACGGCACCGCGCTGTACGAGGGCGTCACCATCATGTTCCTGGCGCAGCTGGCCGGGGTGGACCTCTCGTTGATGGGGCAGCTCACCGTGGCCTACCTGGCCATCCTCGGCGGCATCGGCACGGCCGGGGTGCCCGGCGGCTCCATCCCCTACGTGATCGTGGTGCTCGCCAGCCTGGGCATCGACCCCGCGCTGATCGCCATCATCCTGGGCACCGACCGCCTGCTGGACATGTGCCGTACGGTGGTGAACGTGATCGGCGATGTGACCGCCGCCACCTATGTGGCCCGTTCCGAAGGGCACGTGCTGCTGGGCGAGGGGACGGAGGCGTGAGGAGCAGGAGGCGGTTGGTAGGTGCAGTTGGCAGGAGGCAGTGCGCTCGGGTGGACGAGCAGATATTGCTGCCAATGAGGCCAGGGTCCATTGGCACTACGGACCAAAACCGCCAACGGCTCCTCCTAAACCCGCCGCAGCTCCAACACCGTGATCTCCGGCGGCATGCCCACGCGGCCCGGGAAGCCGATGAAGCCGAAGCCGCGGTTCACGTACAGGTGCTGGTGCCCTTCGGCATACAGGCCCGCCCACTGCTTGTACACCCATTGCGCGGGGCTGAAGGTGGTGCCGCCCAGCTTCACGCCGAACTGCGCGCCGTGGGTGTGGCCGGCCAGCATCAGGTCGATGCCGGCGGCCTTCACCTGGGCGTCCCAGTGCGTGGGGTCGTGGCTCAACAACACGCGGTAGGGGAGGTGCTCGGTGCCGCGCACGGTGCGGGCCAGGTCGCCGTACTGCTGGAATCGCACGCCCCAGTTCTGCACGCCCAGCAGGCCGATGCGGGCATCGCCGCGCTGCAGCACCGCATGCTCGTCCAGCAGCAGTTGGAAGCCCATTTCCCGCTGCACCTGCTTGAGGCGCTCCAGGTTGGCGGCCTTGGCCGTGATGCTCTCCCAGCGCGGGTAATCGCTGTAATCGTGGTTGCCCAGCACGCTGTACTTGCCCATTTCGGCCCGCAGCCCGCGCATCACTTCGACGAAGGGTTCGGCCTCCTCGGCATAGTCGTTCACCATGTCGCCGGTGAACACGATCAGGTCGGGGTCCTCGGCATTGATCAGGTCCACGCCATGCTTCACGATGGACAGGTCGCCGCCGTAGCTGCCCAGGTGGGTATCGCTGATCTGCACGATCCGCAGGCCCTCGAACTCCGCGGGCAGGTGGGGCGACCCCACCATGATGCGCGACACGTTGAAGGTGCGGCGGCCGCGCGTCATGCCATAGAGCACGCTGGCGAAGGGCACGGTGGCGGCGATCAGCCCCAGCTGGCTGAGGAAGCGCACGCGGCCCATGGCCTCGCCCTGGCTTTCCACCGGCGCGGGCAGCAACCGGGACCAGCCCAGCCGCGCCAGGTGCAGCAGGTCGTCCAGCCCATGGAAGACCACGATCACCAACTTGGGCAGGAAGAACATCAGGAAGAGGCCGAAGAGCGAGAAGAGGTAGCTGTGGTCGCGCCGCAACCGGGCCTCCTGCATGGTGAGCAGCGACCAGAGCATGGTCACGATCATGCCGATGGAGATGCTCCAGTAGAGGAAGCGGGCCAGGCGGCGGATCACCGGGCTGTGGTTGGCCAATGCGGTGTTGATGCCCTTCCACGCGTAGAGGTCCACGGCCACCACGAACAGCAGGAAAATGACGAAATTGCGGACCACCTGGGGGGACATGGTGCGAAGGTACCTTGGCGCCGGGCCATGACGAACACAAGCCGAACGGGGATGCGAACACTGGCCACCGTGCTCTTGATATGCACCTGCCTCGTGGGGCCGGCCCAAGTGACCTGGCAGCGCACGTACGGTGGCGGCACGGCCCAGGAGGCGCGCGCGATCAAGGCTCTGGACGATGGCGGGGCCGTGGTATGCGGGTCCACCGGGAGTACCGGGGCGGGCGATATGTACGTGCTGCGTTTGGACGTGAGCGGCGAGATCGTGTGGTCGGCGGTGATCGGTGGGCCGGGCGTGGAGGTGGGGCGTGACATCGTGGTGCTGCCGGACGGGCGCATGCTGGCGGTGGGGTTCACCAATTCCAGCGGTCAGGGCGGCTACGATGGTCTGGCGGTGATGCTCACCGCGGACGGCACCGTGGCATGGGAGCGCACGTACGGAACGGCCGAATGGGACTTCCTGCACGCGGTGGCGCCGCACGACGAAGGTTTCCTGCTGGCCGGCAGCAGCTATGGCCAGGGAAGCGGCACGGCCGATATGTGGCTGCTGGGCGTGGACATGGAAGGGAATGTGCAATGGGACCGTTCGTACGACGGTGGCGGGCAGGACGAGGCGAACGATGTGCTGGACCTGGGCCCCGCCGGCTGTCTGATCGGCGGCACGGTGCGCACGGGCACGCCGCTGGCCGATGCGGTGATGGTGAAGTACGCGGCGGACGGGAGCCTGGAATGGGCGACCGAACTGGGCGGCGCGGACGAGGAGGCGGGGCGGTCCGTGGCCCAAACGACCGACGGCGGGTACGTGATCGGCGGCCATACCCGGAGCTTCGGGCAGCACACGCAGATGTTCATGGGCCGCACCAACGACCAAGGCGAGGAGCAGTGGGCATGGAACGTGTCCGGCGATGGCGACCATTGGGAGGGCCGGGCCCTGCTGGCCTTCGCGGACGGCACCTTCGCCTTGGCCGGGTATACCATGGAGCACGGCGCAGGTGGCCGCGATATTTCGCTGCTTTTCCTGGACGAATGGGGGTATTTCATGTCCGGGCCCACGTACGGCGGTGCCGGTGACGATGAGGCTTGGGCGGCGGACATGGCTGCGGACGGCGCCTACTACGTGGCGGGCACCAGTGCCAGCTTCGGGCCCGGCGCGGAAGCGGTGTTCGTGGTCCGCAGCCATGGTGATACCCTCAATGGTGCCGTGGTACCGGTAGTGGACCCCGTGGGCGTGCCCGAGGTCCGGCGCCCGGACGCGATCGCCGTACACCCCAACCCGGCGACCCCCGGTAGCATGGTGGACCTGCGGGGCTTGCCCGCCGGAGGTGCACCGTTCCGTGTCGCCATGTTGGACGTACAGGGCCGCACCGTGCATGAGCGACCGCTGCCGGGCCACGGTCCCTTCACTTTACCCCTTGTCCCCAGCGGGGCCTACACACTGGTGCTAAGCGCTGCCACGGGCGACCGGTGGGCGGCGCGGCTCATGGTGGAGTGATCCGCCAAAGGCGCCAGTGGACATCTTCCTTTTCCAAGGTCAGGTCCGGCCATTGCGGGTCGTGGCCGCCAAGGGACAGGACGTGGCTGGCGCCCTCGCGCACCAAGGCCCCCATGTCCGGTCCGGCCGGCCGCGGATATCCGGGGTAGGTCCAGCCCAGGCGGCCCAGCGCGATCAAGGCGCCATTGGTGGTGCTGTCGCCGAGCACCACCACGCGTGCATCCAACGGCAACGGATCCCCCTGCGCCCATTCGGCCAAGCCATGCGTGAGGGCGCCCGTGCGTGCGTAGGGATCGGGCTTGGGTGCGGCACGGCGGCCCACTTCGGTATGGGCCAACCGAAGCGCGCTCACGGCGAGTGCCCAAATGGCGATGGTGACCAGGGCCCGGATGTTCCGTGACCTGACCAGTTCCGTCACATGCCACATGCCGGTGATCAGCAGCAGGGCGATCACGGGCAGGAGCGTGAGGAAGTAATAATCGTGGTCGGCCAATTTGCGGAAGAACAAGGCCAGATAGCCCGCCCCGGCGCCCAGCAACAGCAGGCACAATGCCTGCACCGGGCGGGGGGTGCGCCGCCAACGCGCGATCATGAGCGCACAGAGCAAGGCCAGCACATGCCAGGTGGTCGGGTGCAGGTATTTGGACCACCAGTAATCCCATGCCAGGCCGGCGGCACGCGCCAGTTCCTGCGGATCGCTCGCCCAAACGGGTTCGACCCAGGTCATGAAGTAGCGGGACCCGTTCGTGGCGTTGTAGTTGATGGCGTACAGGTGCCAGGCCGCGATCGCCGCCAGCCCGGCGCCCATGGCGGCCCACGTCCATTTCCCGGCCACGGCCCTTCCGCGGCTGGTTCCCGCAAGGGCCAGGGCCAGAAGGGCGAACAGATGCATGGCCGCCGGCGCCTTGATAAGCCCGGCCAAAACGAATGCCGCCACAGTGGCCGGCGGCACCACGGGCGCATTCCCGAAGAGGCCGGGAAGCATCAGCGCCCAGCCGATCATCACCAGGCCGTAAACGCCCGCGTCGGGGAGGGGGGTGGCGGCGTAGTGCGCCAGGATGCCCGAGCCGAAGAGCAGCAAGGCCATCCCCATGGCGACCCACCGGCCTTTGAACACCCGTGCCAGGTTGAGGGTGAGCAGCACCTGCCCGGCCATCACCAAGGTCAAGTTGATCGCGCGCAGCAGCCAGTGCTGCTCGCCCGCGATGCGCTGCACCATGCCCACCAGCCAATAGAACAGGGGGAACTCCCCCGCACAGCGGCCGTCCGCCGGGGCATTCCGCAGGTCCAGTACACCCGGGGTGAACAGGTTGGCGGCGAAATGGGTGAAGTGCTCCACGAAGGCGATGGAGTCCGTTTGCCGGATGAAGTGGATCCCGTACGGTGCACTGAACAAGGTGCCGGGAACGTGGAAGATGACCGCCACCAGAAGATGGGCGGCCACCACCAGTACCGGGAGGACGGGGAAGCGCCGCAGTGTCCGATCCATTCCAGGACGTGAGTGGCCAAGTCGGGCGGCCATCCTGCAATGATAGCGGGCACGCCGGGTCCAGCGCCCATTCTGAGGTTGGTCGGGTACCCGTACGGTACGGATCCGTACTTTCATCCCCCATGCACCGCACCCTCATCGCCCCCATCGCCCTGGCCTTCGCCACCATTGCACCGGCCCAGAAGACCTACACCTATTCCTCCGTGCCCGGCGACCCCATCGGCACGCGCATCTACAAGCTGGACAACGGCCTCACCGTGTACCTGAGCCGCAACGAGGACGCCCCCCGCATCCAGACCAACATTGCGGTGCGCGCCGGCAGCAAGCACGACCCCGCCGATGCCACCGGCCTGGCCCACTACCTGGAGCACATGCTCTTCAAGGGCACCAGCCGCTTCGGCACCACCGACTGGGAGCAGGAGAAACCCCTGCTGGACCGCATCTCCGAACTCTACGAAC
>JAVFAQ010000217.1:0-5557 GCA_034002325.1 Flavobacteriales bacterium
CCACTTCGGCTTCTGCTACGGCGTGGAGAACGCCATCGAGATCAGCTACCAGGCCATCGAACAGCACCCCGGCAAGCGCATCTTCCTGCTGAGCCAGATGATCCACAACCCCGAGGTGAACGCCGACCTGGAGAGCCACGGGCTGCGTTTCATCCAGGACACCCACGGGCGGATGCTCATGGACTGGGACGAGCTGCGCAGCGATGACATCGTGATCATCCCCGCCTTCGGCACCACGTTGGAGACCGAGGCCCGCCTGAAGGCCATCGGCATCGACCCCCTGAAGCACAACACCACCTGCCCCTTCGTGGAGAAGGTGTGGAAGCGCAGTGCCCAGCTGGGCGAGAAGGACCACACCGTGGTGATCCATGGCAAGGCCGCCCACGAGGAGACCCGCGCCACCTTCAGCCACACCGCCGCCGGCGCGCCTGCGGTGATCATCAAGGACATGGTCGAGGCGCAACTGCTGGGCCGGGTCATCCTGGGCGAAGAGCCGGCGGAACGCTACGCCGAGGTCTTTGGGCAGCGCTGCACACCGGGCTTCGACCCCGTGCGCGACCTGCGGCGCATCGGCGTGGTGAACAAGACCACCACGCTGGCCACCGAGACGCAGGCCATCGCCGACCACTTGAAGCAGGTGATGACGCACAAGTACGGTGAGGCCGGCATCAAGGCGCACTTCGCCGATACCCGCGACACGCTCTGCTACGCCACCAACGACAACCAGGACGCCACGCACGAGCTGCTGAAGGCCGATGCCGACCTGGCCCTGGTGGTGGGCGGCTACAACAGCAGCAACACCAGCCACCTGGTGGAACTGCTGGAACAGAAATTCCCGACGTACTTCATCAACGGAGAGAAGGAACTGCTGAGCGCGGCGGAGATCGAGCACTTCAACTACCCCGCCCAACGCCTGGAGCGCACGCGCGGCTGGCTTCCCGCCCAGCGGCCGCTGACGATCATCCTCACCAGCGGCGCCAGCTGCCCGGACACCCTGCTGGACCGCGTGATGCGGCGGGTGATCGGTCTCATGGACGGCGTGAAGGACCCGGTGGCCGCGGTGGAAGGGATGGTGGGGTGAGCGGAGCGACCGCCGGGCCGACCCGTTGAGGCCCCACCACCCGCAACTATCTTTGGGACCATGAAAGCCCTCAGCTTCAAAGAACCGTGGGTGAGAACCTATGTGGAGCGGCTGCTCGGCCTGAGCGCCACCACGAAGAAGGCCATCATACGGGCGCTGGAAAGAAGCATGGAAGCCACGGACCAAGGACAACAGCCACGAAAGCGGAGCTCGCTCGATGCGTTCGGCATGTGGGAGGGCGATGGCAGCGCCGAGGACCTGATCAGGTCCATCCGTAACGCACGGAATTTCTCGCGCGACCGGGAAGATCTCTGATGTACCTGCTCGACACCAACGCATGCATCCATTTCATGCGCGGCAAGTACGGCATGCACGCACGTGTGGCCGCCGTTGGCGTTGGGCACGTGGCCATCTCCGAGATCACCTGGGCCGAAATGCTCTTCGGGGTCGAGAAAAGTGAGCAACAGGCACGCAACCGACTTGCCTTGGACACATTCCTGTCCGACTTCCGGGTGCTGCCGATCACGCCTGCCATTCCCATTTATGCCAAGGAGCGTGCACGCCTGGAGGCGATCGGAAAACCGCTCGACGACTTTGACCTCCTGATCGGGGCCACCGCCATCCACCACGGCCTCGCGCTGGTCACCAACAACACCCGCCACTTCGAGCGGCTCCATGGGATCGTGTTGGAGGACTGGACCGCGTGAAGCGCCGGTGCTCGATCTCGTGGACGGCGTGAAGGACCCGGTGGCCGCGGTGGAAGGGATGGTGGGGTGAGCGGGCCTAACTTGACCGCATGTCAGGTTCGTGGACCTTCTTGATCGCCGCCCATTTCCTGCCGCTGTTCGGCACTTGCCAAAGCGATGAATGGGTCCGCCACCATATCATGCTTGAACGGGGCTTCCACCTGCTGCTTACCGGCGATACGACCCGGGCGCTGGCCACATGGGATAGTGCGTTCGCCCGCCTGCCATGGTCCGGTTACCATATGTTCCTGGCGACTGATGCCGCGCTGGTGAAAGGGGACACCCTGCGGGCGCTCGGCTATCTCGAATCGGTCTACCGGGCCGGCGGCCAACCCCTGCTCAACTACTCCGACCCGATCAAAGGGTTGCTCGCGCGGGGTTTCGAGGAACCCCACCTCGGGCGGTTGCTCCACGCCATGGACGCATGGGCCGCCCAGGCGGACTCCGTGTGGATCACCGCGTTGTTGGAAATGGAAGTACTGGACCAGAGCGTACGTTCGCACGATGATCCGCGCATGCTGCGCAACGACAGCATCAATTTGGCGCGACTGGTCCACCTGACGGAAGAACGCGGCTTCCCCTCACCGGACAAGGTGGGGGCTTCGTTCGGCATCGTGCATCTGTTGCTGTGGCACCACCGCGGGGAACTTGGGACCGACCCGCAGTTGGACCATTACGTGCAGCTGGTCCGCAAGGCCATGGCCGCTCACCAGGTGGCGCCGGCCTTTCTATGCGGGCACTACGACTTCGAAGCATGGGTGAACAAGGAGCCGATGCCTTACGGCACCTTGATCGGCTACTTCCGCCATGAACTGGAAGGTGTGCGGCTGCCCTCCCAGGAGGAATTGGATGCGAACCGGCGCCGCGTGGGGCTGGTCCCGATCGCTTGGAGCGCGGAGGTCCACGATATCCCGATGGACAAGCTGCCCTTCGCCCGCTGAGCCGGCCATGCGGACCTACCCGCCCGTGACCTTCCGCACCGCTTCGAGGGCGATCTCCAACTGCTGCGCCTCGGTGATGTCGCTGTTGTCGATCACCACGGCATCATCGGCCTGCACCAACGGGTCGGCCGCACGGGTGGTATCGTCCAGGTCGCGCTTGGCCAGATTGGCCACCACTTCGTCCATGGTCACCGTCGCGCCCTTGGCCCGCAGCTCGGCATGGCGGCGCTGGGCGCGCACCTCGGGCCGGGCGGTCATGAAGAACTTCACCTCGGCATGCGGGAACACCACGGTGCCGATGTCGCGGCCGTCCATCACCACGCCGCCGCCCGCGCCCATCTCCTGCTGCAGCTGCACCAGTTTGGCGCGCACTTCGGGGATGGGGCTCACCAGGGTCACGTGGTCGCTCACGTCCATCTCGCGGATGCGTTGTTCCACATTGCGCCCGTTGAGCACCGTGGCGCTGCGCTGGGCGGCGGGGTCGTGCGCGAAGGCGATGTGGATGGACGGCAGCCGGCGCAGCAGTTCGGGCAGGTCCAATGCACCGTCCGTCACCAGGCCGTTCTCCATGGCGTAGAGCGCCACGGCCCGGTACATGGCGCCGCTGTCGATGTAGGTGTGGCCCAGCTCGCGGGCCAGGTGCTTCGCCAAGGTGCTCTTGCCGCAACTGCTGAAGCCGTCGATGGCAATGGTGGTCCGCTTCATGGAACGGCCGCCAAGGTAGCGCCCGGGGCGCACGTGCCCCCTCGTGGGCATGACCGCCTACCCCTTCTTGAAGTCGGCGAAGCGGGTGGCGATGGTGAAGGTGTTGCTGATGCCGGCCAGGTGCAGCTGGGAATAGCCGTAGCTGATGTGGAAGCGGCTCACGCGCAGGCCCAGCCCGAAGCACAGGCCGGTGGCGGCGGGCTTGTCCGGCAGCACCAGCTCATGGCGGCGGCGCACGTTGTAGCCCACGCGCAGCATGAAGTTCTGGCTCAAAAGCACCTCCACGCTGGGCACCACGTGCAGGATCGCCTTGTCGAAGAAGGTCACCTTGTCCTCGATCGGCTCGCCGGTGGTGGGGTCGATCTGCACTTGTGCGTTGGGGTCCTCGTAGGTGAGGTCCCAGCGCTGCAACTGCTCGAGCATCAGGCCCAGGCGGAAGGGCGCATGCTTGAACTTGTAGGTGGTGCCCACCTGGAACTGCCAGGGCAGCTTCTCGCGGGTGGCGGTGAAGGTGCTGGCCTGCCGCCCCACGTTGCGCACCATGGCCGCCACGGTGATGCCCTTGCTGGCCTTGTTGAACACCCCGCCGATGTCCACGGCCCACGCGGTGGAGTTCCAGGTATCGAGGTTGCTGGAGATGAACTTCACGTTGGCGCCGATGCGGAACACGCTGTCCAGCGGGATGCCGCCGCCCACCTGCACCACGTACTCGCCGGCCTTGAACTGGCCCAGCTCGTTGCCGATCTCATCGGTGCGCGTGAAGGTGCCGTAGTCCACGTACTGCACGCTGCCGGCGAAGGTGGCGCCCAGGCTGTCGAAGTGGTGCGCGTAGCCCGCGTATCCGATGTTGATGCCATCGATGTAGGGCAGGTAGCTCAGGGCGAGCTGGCGGCCCATGTCGGGGTTGAGCAACGCGGGGTTGAAGATCCCCAGGTTGATGTCGTTGTCCACCACGGCGATGTAGTTGCCGCCCAGGGCCGCGGCCCGCGCCGAGTTGGGGATGTCCAGGATGCGGAAGGCGGACTCCCCGCCCAGTTGGGCGCCGGCCGAGGAGGCCGAAAACACGAGCAGGATGGCGGGCAGGGTCCGGCGCATACGCGAAGGGAACGAAGATAGGCGGCGGGTATTGTTCGGGCGCATGGGCGGGTTCACGGTCGGCGGGCTTCGGCGGCGGCCCTGCTGCCATCGCGCCAGAGCAACGAGCCGTCGCCATAACTGAGGAAGCGGTAATCACCGGCCAGGGCATGGTCGTAGACGCGGCGCCAATCGGGCCCGATGAAGGCGGCCACCAACAGCAGCAGGGTGCTCTGCGGTTGATGGAAGTTGGTGACCAGCGCATCGGCCAGGCGGAACCGGTAGCCCGGGGCGATGAGCAGCCGGGTGCGGCCCGTGAGCCGTTCCGCGCCGGTGCTGCGCATGTTGTCGAGCACCGCATGCAGGGCGGCCTCCGTGGCGGGAAGCGCCTCGGGCGCATGGGCGTACGGCTCCCACTGCCCGATGTCCATGGTGTCGCCGGCGCGGCCTTGCAGCAGCATCACGCCATGCCAGTAGAGGCTTTCCAAGGTGCGCAACGCGGTGGTGCCCACCGGCACGATGGGCGCGTAGCGCGGTTGGGCGGCCAGCTGCTCCACCACGGCCAGTGGCACGCGCACCTGCTCGCGGTGCATGGTGTGGCCGGCCATGCGGTCGCTCTTCACCGGCAGGAAGGTGCCGGCCCCCACGTGCAGGGTGAGCCGGGCGGTGCGCGCCCCGGCGGCCTCCACCTCGGCGAGCAGTTCGGGGGTGAGGTGCAGGCTGGCGGTGGGCGCCGCCACGGAGCCGTCGTGGCGGGCGAAGACGGTGTTGTACCGCTCGCGGTCGGCGGCCTCGTCCGGGCGCTGCATGTAGGGCGGCAGCGGCACATGGCCCACCTGCCGCAGCACCTCGGCGAAGGTGAGTTCGGCCGGTTCCCAGCGGAAGGCCACCTGCTCCGGCCCGGTGCGGCGGGCGCGCAAGGCGTCCACTCCGGGCGGCAGGGGGCCGCGCAGCACCAGTTCCTCGCCGTCCTTCCATCGCTTGGCGTTGCCGATGAAGGCATGCCATTC
>JAVFAQ010000218.1:0-5530 GCA_034002325.1 Flavobacteriales bacterium
GTGGTGGAGGCCGGGCGGGCGGCGGGCTGGTCCTTTGTGATCATCGCCGACCACGGCAACGCCGACAAGGCCCGCAACCCCGACGGCACCCCCCACACCGCGCACAGCACCAACCCGGTGCCCGTGGTGGTGGTGGCCGACGGCGTGCAGCGCGTGCGGGCCGGCATTTTGGCCGATGTGGCCCCCACCATGCTGGACCTGCTGGGCATGGAAAAGCCCGCCGAGATGACGGGCTCTTCCCTGATCGAACGGTAAGGGCTACCAGCTCCGGCTGTCGCGCAGGATGGTCAGGTGGCCGGTGATCGGCTCCTCGTCGCGGATCAACACCTCGTAGAAGTAGGTGCCCTCGGGCATGTCGGTGGCGCGCCAGTTGTTCTGGTAGTTGGGCGCATCGAGCACCATCTGGCCCCAGCGGTTGAAGATCCGCACCTGGGTGGGCCGCCCGGCGGTGCCGGTGATCTGGAAGAAATCGTTGTGCCCGTCGCCGTTGGGGGTGAACACGTTGGGCACTTCGGGGATGCAGTCCAGGGTGAGGGCGAAGGAGCCGGTGACCGTGGTGCCGCAGCCGTCGATCACGGTCACCACCACGTTCAGCTCCGTGTCCAGCGGGATGTACGCGCTGTTGTCACCGACGATCGTATCGCCCGTGCTCCAGATGTAGGTGAAGGCGGGGGTGCCACCCTCCACGTCCACGAACACCAGCATGCTGTCCGGCCGGCATTCGTCATGGATGTCGTCGATGTGTACGGAGAACGGGTCCACGTTGCTGATCACGAACTCCACCGTGTCCCCCACGGTCTGGTCGCAGGCATTGGTGAGGGTGATGGTGAGCACGGCGTTCTCGGCGCCTTCGGTGATCTGGTCGGCCAGGGTGGTGAAGGGGAACTCCGCCGATCCGGCACCGGCGGGCACGGTGAGCGTGGGGCCGAAGGTGTAGTCCTCCCCGGGGGTGGCGGTGCCGCCATAGCTGACCGTGATGGTGAGCTCGTCCATGTTGCCCTCGGGGCTTTGCACCAGCACCAGGCCATGTTCGCATCCCTCCAGCAGGCTGTTATCGCCCACGATGCTCACCGGCATGGGCGGGGCGGGCAGCAGGGTCACCTCGAAATCATGGCTGGCCGACACGCCGCAGGGGTCGGAGACGGTGACGGTGTAGGTGGTGCTTTCGGTGGGCGACGGGCTGATGGTGGGGGTGGTCTCGTTGGTGCTCCACAGGTAGGTGTATACGGGGATCGCCCCGGAGGCCTGGGGCACCAGCGGCACGGACTGCCCGCACAGGAACGAACCGCCCGTGCCGGTGACGGTGAGCGGGGGCAAGGAGGTGATGGTGAACTCGAAGACGTTGCCCACGGTGTCGCCGTTGCAGTCCAGTGCGGCCACTTCCACGATCAGGGTCTCATCCCCGTCCGCATCGATCGGTGCGACAAAGGGGAAGGTGGGCATGGGTTCCCCGGGTACGAACACCACCGAGTCGGGCAGGGCCGGCACGATGTCCACCCCCATGGTGGCCGTACCGCTGTATGTAAAATAGATGGTCTGCTCCAGGAGCGTGTCACAGTACGTGGGCACCAGCGTGAATTCCATTTCCACGCAGCTTTCATAGATCACGTCCACCGTGCTGCCTTCGAACGTGATCGTGGGGGCCACAGGCGTGCTGCTGAAGCTGCCGCCCTCGATGAACACGCCGGAGTCCCATGCCGTGTCTCCGCCATCGGCGATGGCCAGTTTGATGTGGTAGGTCTCGCCGCAGACCACCGGTGAGGTGGCCGTGAGCACCACGGTCATACCGTCGTACTGGATCGTGGCGCTGCCGGCGTTGTCAACGTAGTAGATGTTGTTGGCGGTCCAGTTCGGGTCCAGGTCCGAGCAGTTGCTCGCATTGCCCGAGCCGCCCACCGTGCCGTTGTTCACCGTATTGATCGTCACCGGCACATCGCTGCCGGGCAAGGTGGCGAGGTTGATCGCGTTGTTGCTGAACGGCCCATTGATCCCCGGCCCGCTGAGGAAGAACCCGAAGGCATCGTTCACCGTGGCACACACGTACTCGTTGTATTCTTCGCTGCCGAACACGTACCGGAAGGTGAGTTCATCGCCCGATGGCACGAAGTCGAACTCCAAAATGGCGGCGTCGTGGGTGTTGACCCCGGATAATGCGCTCAGGTCCACATCGCCGAAGCCGAAGTTTCCCCCGCCCATGGAAAAACTGCCGCTGTTGTTCGGTCCCAGAGCGCCCATGACGTTGCCCGAGGCGAGGATGACGCCGTTGGGCAGGCCCATGTTGGTGTTCACTCCGTTGAAGCTGCCCGCCTGCTCGTCAACATACCCGCCGGGCAGGCCATTGAAAGTGACGTTGGACACGGACACGCACGCGCCCACCAGCACGTCCTCCACCAATTGTTGCGCGGTCAACGTATTGGTCACCTGCAATTGGGCCGCTGCGGGCAGGGTGCCCAGGACCAGAACTCCGGCCAATGTCTTCCTCATCGTTGTGGATCGGTTCATCTGTGTTGCGAGCCGGCGACCAAGGTCACGTGGCCATAGCCTTCCACTGCCGGGAAGTAGTGGCCTTTCGCGCGGTACTTGTACACGTACACGCCGGTCAGTTGCTCCTTGCCGTTCACGGTGCCGTCCCAGCGCAGGTGCATGTCATCGGTATGGAACACCTCCTCGCCCTGGCGGTTGAAGATCGTCATCTCGAACTCGTGGATGGAATGTCCCACCGGGCCGAAGGTATCATTGTGGCCGTCACCATCGGGGGAGAAGGCGCTGGGGAAGTAGATGTGGGCGGGGGCCTCGAGCAGCACCGAGTCCACCCCGGTGCAGCCCGTGTGGGTGGTGATGGTGAGCGTGGCCCAGTGGTCTTCCAGGTCGTGGTAGCTGTGGTACACCTCCTTGCCCCGGTAGCGGGTGCCATCGCCCATGTCCCATTGCCAGGTCTCGGCCAGGGGCAGCGTGGAGGCCTGCAGGTACCAGTCGTCCTGGCCCTGGTTGGTGACCACGATGTTCATGTTCACGTACTCCACGCCCACGGTGGTGCTGCCGGTGAGCTGCTCGCCGCACTGGTCGGTCACTACGACCGGGTAAGTGGTCTCCATGACGGGTTGCACCTGCCTCAGCGGGTCGGTATGCCCCAGGGTGGGCCAGTCGATGAAGTACAGGCCGGACCCGCCGTTCACCTGGGCGTGCAGCATCATCGAGTCGCCGGCGCATATCGTCTGGTCGGGGACCATTTGCAGGGTGAAGGGCGCGTAGATCGGCAGGTACACCTGGACCTGCGCGGTGCCCGTGTTCTGGCATTGGTCCGAAACGGTGAGGGTGTAGGTGTGGTCGCCGTTCACCGGCACCTGCACCATGGAGCCGGTGCCCACCTGCTGGCCCAGTTCGTTGGTCCAGGCCAGGGAGAACACGCCGTTGCCGCCGGCCATGGTGTCCGCTTGCAGCAGGGCCGTGTCGCCGGGGCACACCACCAGTTCGTAGGGTTCCAGCGAAACGGTGATCGGGGGCAGGGGCACGGTGCTCACCAGCACGCTGTCCTGGGTGCTGGTGCCGCAGCCGTCGGTCACGGTCACCACGTACCAGGTGGGCGGGCCGGCCGGCACTTGCACGGTGGCGGTGTTGCCCACGGGCTGCCCCGCCACCGTCCAGGCGTAGGTGTACACGCCGTTGCCGCCGTTGGCGCTGGTCACGGAAATGGGCCCGGTGCTCAGGCAGTCGATCTCCGTGGCCGGGCTCACGGTCACTTCCACCGGCGGGTACACGGGTATGGTGATGGTGGACTCGGCCGTGACCGGTTCCACGCCGCACACGTCGTTGACCTCCACGGTATAGGTGGTGGTGCCGCCGGGCGTCACATCGATGGACGGGCCGGTCTCGTTGGTGCTCCACAGGTACTCGTACTGGCCCAGGCCGCCGGTCACCACCGGGGTCAGCTCATGGGTCTCCCCGCAAAGACCGTCGATATCGTCCAGGGTCACGGTCAGGGGTTCGGCGGAATCGATATGGAAGGTGAACTCGCTCTCCACCTCCTGGCCGGAGCACTCCACCACGGAAGTGATGTTCAGCACGATGGTCTCCGGGCCGTCGGGGTCCAGGGGGATGTCGAGCACATGGGTGATGGATTCCACGCCGGGGGGGAAGAGCAGCTGGGCGGGGAAGGCCGGGGAGTAGTCCACGCCGGCGGTGGCGGTGCCGCCCACCACCATGTCCACGCTCAACTCATCGGTGGTGTCGCCCAAGCGGTTGAAGGTGAACTCGTACGGGCCGCAACCTTCCAGCAGGGTGCCGTCCGGGGTCACGCCCATGCCGTCGGTCACCGCGGGGATCACGTTGCCGGTGCTGGCGAAGCTGCCGGCCTCGAGGAACACGCCGGAGTCCAACGTGCTGTCTCCGCCATCGCTGATGGCCAGTTTGATGTGGTAGGTCTCCCCGCAGGTCACCAGGGCGAACGCCGTGATCACCACCGTCATGCCATCGTACACCACGGTGCCGCCGCCCACGTTGTTGACGAAGTACACGCTGTTGGCCTGCCAGTTGGGATCGGCCGCTGCACAGGTGGGCGCATCGCCGGGCCAGCTGGGCGAACCGGAGTTCACCGTGTTGATGGAGATCGGCACGTTGGTGCCGGGTACCAGGGCGATGTTGGCGGAGTTGTTCGAGTAGGGGCCGGTGATCCCCGGGCCGCTCAGGAAGAACCCGAAGGCATCGTTCACGCTGCTGCAGGTGTAGTTCGGGTATTCCTCGCTGCCGAACACGAACCGGAACCGCAGGGTGTCACCGGTGGGGATGAAGTCGAACTGGAGCACGGCCGCGTCATGCGAAGAGACACCTGCCACCATGGCCAGGTCCGGGTCGCCCGGCTGGCTCATGCCCGAGGCGGCAAAGTACGAGGCCGGGTTGGCCGCATCGGTCACGTTCCCGGAGGCCATGATCACGCCGGCCTCCAGGCCCAGGTTGGAGTTCGTGGCCGTGAAGTTGCCACGCGCGTTCACAGAGCCGGTGTAAGTGATGTTCGATGCGGTCACACCGGCCCCCAGCAGCACATCCTGTACAAGTTGGGCAGGCGTCATGGCCGTGCTCACGGTCATTTGCCCCTGGGCCAGGGAGAGCGTGAACACGGAAAGGATGCCGGTGACGTTGCGTAATGTATTCATGGGACCGCCGATGCGAAGGGGTGAAAAGTAGGGCTTCCTGCCGGAACGGTGACGGCGGGCGCCGGCGGAAGGTTGTCCCGCCCGGGCCGGTTATCTTCGGCGCCTCATCCCCGACCTTCCCATGCAAGCCATCGACAGCTATATCGAGACCCACAAGGACCGCTTCATCGACGAGCTCCTGGACCTGCTCCGCATCCCCAGCGTGAGCGCCGACCCCAAGTACAAGGCCGATGTGGCCCGCTGCGCCGAGGCCGTGAAGCAGCGCCTGGAAGAGGCCGGGCTGGACAAGGTGGAGGTGTGCCCCACCGCCGGGCACCCCATCGTGTACGGTGAGAAGATCGTGGACCCCGCCAAGCCCACCGTGCTGGTCTACGGCCACT
>JAVFAQ010000219.1:0-5524 GCA_034002325.1 Flavobacteriales bacterium
TGCAGGTGCTGTTGAGCCCGGCGCCGAACGCGGGCAACGGCACCAGCGTGACCACTTGCGACTCGGACGCCTCCTTCGACCTGTTCCCCCTGCTGGGCGGCGATCCCCAGACCGGTGGCTCATGGTACGACCCCAGCGGAGCGTTGCACAACGGCACGGTGCATCCGGCCACCGCCGAACCCGGCCCCTACAAGTACAAGATCACCGGGCAATGGCCCTGCGCCTCGGACAGCGCCATCGTGCAGGTGACGATCAACCGGACGCCCACCGCGGGGTGCAGCGCGGTGACCACCGTGTGCAGCAATGGCGCGCCGTTCCAATTGCACGGCCTGCTCACCTGCACCCCGGACCCGCTGGGCCAGTGGACCGCCCCCGGGCAGCCGCCCACGCCGCATTCGGGCACCTTCGTCCCCGGCCAGGACCCCCCCGGCGGGTACACCTTCACCGTGGACGGGCCACCGGGCTGCCCCAATGCCACGGCCACGGTGACCGTGGTGGTGAGCACCGCCGTGAGCGCGGGCACCGGCAGCACGGAGATCGTATGCAGCGACGCGAACCCCTTCATGCTGCACGACCTGCTGACCGGGGAGACCATGGGCGGCACCTGGTACGACCCGCAGGGCGCGGTCACCAGCTTCGAATACACCCCGGGGCAGTCCCAGCCAGGCGACCACAAGTACAAGGTGACCGGGCAGGCCCCGTGCCCGGCTGATTCCAGCACGGTGACGGTGGTGGAGGTGGCCGCGGTCAACGCCGGGATCAACACCCAGGCGCACTTCTGCTCCACCGACGCCCTGGTGCCGCTGATCGACCTGCTGGGCGGGAACCCCACCCCGGGGGGGACGTGGACGTACGAGGAAGCGGAGCACGGCCCGAACTTCGACCCGGAGGCGGACCTCTCCGGAGCGTACATCTACACCGTGACGGGCATCCCCCCGTGCCAGGACAAGACCGCCCAAGTGTACATCACCAACTCCGCCGCCCCTGTCCCCGGCGGCGACGGCACCATCACGGTGTGCGTCGGGCAGGAAGAGGTCCCCCTGGCCTTGGGCCTCACCGGTGCGTATGACACCGGCGGCACGTGGGACGATGCGGACGGCACCGGGCTGCTGAACGGCGGCATTCTGCACAGCGCCACGTTGCCCCCCGGCGAATATCACTTCGTCTACACCGTGGAAGGCGAGGGCGTGTGCGCCGACTCCTCGGCCACGGTCACCGTGTTGATCACCGATGGCCTCAACCCCGGGCTGGACAGCACGGTGGAGGCCTGCTTAGGCGAACTGGTGGACCTTTTCGCGGTGCTGGGCGGTCAGCCCCAACCCGGCGGGTTCTGGACCGGCCAAGTGGGCAGTGCCCTGGTGGGCGGGGTGTTCAATACCGCCTTGGTCGAGGGGGGCAGCTCGTGGGAGTTCCTCTACACCTTGCCGGCCTCGTCCCTCTGCCCCAGCGCATCGGCCAAAGTGACGGTACACGTGGTGGAAGGGCCGTACGCCGGTTGCGACGCGAACCTGCCGCTGTGCTCCTCGGACGCCGCCGTGGACATGCTGGGGCAGCTGGGCTGCGGGCCCCAGACCACCGGCAGCTGGTACACGGCGGAGCTGGCCCCGCACGCGGGCACCTTCGACCCGGCCGACGCCCCGGGCGGCATCTTCCTGTACGTGGTGCCCGCCGTGGGCCTGTGCCCGGCCGATACCGCACAGCTCACCATCAGCGTGGTGGTGGCGCCGGACGCGGGGGCGAACGCCGACCTGAGCATCTGTTCCGACCAGGACGCGGTGGACATGTTCACGCTGCTGGGCCCCGATGCGCAGGCCGGCGGCTCTTGGACCAAGGTGCCCAACACCCCGCACACGGGCATCTACGACCCGGCGCTGGACACACCGGGCAGCTTCAGTTACGAGGTGCCGGGCCAGGCTCCCTGCCCCACACAGGCCACCGCCTTCGTGACCGTGACCGAGCCGCAGGCCCCGAACGCCGGTTGCGACACGGAGATCGCCCTGTGCTCCACCAGCGCGATCATCAACATGCGCCTGAACCTGGATTGCTCGCCGCCCACCGGGGGAAGCTGGTTCGGCCCGGGCATGGTGCCATGGTCCGGCAACCTCTTCGATCCCGCCGCCCACGCCGAAGGCGATTACACGCACGTGATGCCCGGGACGGCGCCCTGTGCGAACGACACGGCCGTGCTGAACATCTCCGTGACCCAGCAGGCCGACCCGGGCCAGAGCGCCACCGTGAACGCCTGCCTGTCGCAGACCGAACTGGACCTGTGGCCGCTGCTGGGGCCGTTCGCCCAGGGGGGCGGTGCATGGACGGACGTGAGCGGGTCCGGCGCGCTGGCCGACAGCCTGTTCAACCCGTCCGTGGCGGGCGCCGGCACCTGGACGGTGCATTACGGCTTCCCCAGCAACGGCCCCTGCCCCGCCGTGCATAGCCAGATCGAGGTGGTGGTGGGCGCCGGCGTGGACCCGGGCATCGACGGCACGGTGCTGGTCTGCGGGGCCGACCTGGACTATGCGTTGATCTCCGGCCTGGGCGGGGACCCCGACGAGGGGGGCACCTGGGCACCGATCACCGGCGGCGGCGAGGCCCTGGGCCCCGACGGCACCTTGAACGCCACGCTGCTGGCCCCGGGCACGGAGGTGCCCTACCTCTACACCGTGAGCGACCCGGCCTGCGGCGACCTCAGCGCGGTGCTCACGGTGATCATTTCCGCATACCCCGACCCAGGGATCGGCCCGGACGGCGACCTGGTGCATTGCACCACTTCGGACCCCTTCGCCCTCGATGCGCACCTGGTGGGCACCCCGAGCGATACGGGGGCGTGGAGCGGGCCGGGGGGCCTGCCGCACGGTGGGCTGATCGATCCCGCCACGGACCTCTCCGGCACGTACGTCTACACGGTGAACGGCAATGCGGCCTGCCCCGACTCCTCGGCATACGTGCAGGTGACGATCAATTCCCCGCCGGACCCCGGGATGGACGGCAGCGTGCAGGTTTGTGACACCTTGACGGCCCTGGAGCTGTTCCCCCTGCTGGGCGGCGACCCGCAGAGCGGGGGCTCGTGGATCGACCTGACCGGTTCCGGCGGCCTGAGCGCAGGGACCTTGAACACCGTCGGGCTGGCACCGGGCAACTATGCCTACGGCCATGTGGCCTTCACCCCGGGATGCCCCACGGACACGGCCCAGGTGGAGGTGACGGTGGTGGGCAACGTGGCCGTGGTGGACCTGGAGCGCATCTGCAACGAGCAGGACCGTACGTACACGGTCCGGTTCACCATCACGGACGGCGACCCGGCGACGTACATGGTCACCGGCCTGGCGGGGGCCTTGTCCGGCGAGGCGCCATACGTCTTCACCAGCGAGGAGCTGCTCACCAGCCAGACCTTCGCCGCCTGGGTGCAGGACGCGAACGCCTGCGGGACGGTACACGTGGAGGGCGGCACGCCATGCGATTTCGAGGTCGAGGTGTTCATTCCGCAGAGCTTCTCGCCCAATGGCGACAACATCAACGACAGCTTCGTGATCCCGGGCATCGAGGGCTACCCGCTGAACCGCATCACCATCTACAACCGGTGGGGCGGGCTGATGTACCAGGCGGAGGGGTACGACAACCGGACGGTGGTGTGGGACGGCACCGCGGCCGATGCGCTGTTCGGCGGCGACGCACCGAGCGGCACCTATTACTACATCCTGGAACTGGGGCCCGACAGCGCGCCCTTCACCGGTTACGTGCAATTGGTGCGATGAAGCGTTGGTACCATACCGCGATGCTGCTGCTGGCCGTGGGGCTGCCGGGCCTTCAGCGGGCCACGGCCCAGCAGGACCCGCTGTTCTCGCAGTACATGTTCAACACCCTGGCCTTCAACCCGGCCTACGCGGGCAGCGCGGACGTGTTCACGGTGATGGCCCTGGGCCGGCACCAGTGGACGGGCTTCGAGGGTGCGCCCACCACGCAGACGCTGCTGGCCCATACGCCGCTGCGGGCCACCAACCTGAGCCTGGGCTTCACGGCCATCACGGACAAGGCCGGCCCGGCCCGGCAGACCGGCGGGTTCATCGACCTGGCCTACCGGGTGCGCACCGGCGCAAACAGCCGCCTGTCCTTCGGCCTGAAGGGCGGGGCGAGCATGTACCAGGCCGACCTGGCCTCGCTGGCCACCGTGGAGACCGACCCGGCCAACGTGAACATCCAGGGCCACCTCATGCCCAACTTCGGCTTCGGCCTGTTCTGGCACGGTCCACGGATGTACGTGGGCGTGAGCGCGCCCAAGTTGATGGAGAACGACATGTCCGATGCTCAGGGCGCCACGGTGGTGGTGTCCAAGGAGATGCGGCACTACTTCGCCATGGCGGGCTATGTGATGGACCTGAGCCATGCCGTGAAGCTCAAGCCCTCGGTCATCTTCCGCGTGGTGGAGGGGGCCCCCTGGTCCCTTGACGTGAACGCCAACTTCCTGTTCCGGGAACGGGTCTGGCTGGGGGCGATGTACCGGGTGGGCAACGCCTTCGGCATGCTCGCCCAGTACCAGGTGAACGACCAGTTCCGCATCGGCTACGCCTTCGACCTGACGACCACGCGCATCGGTGCCTACAACGCGGGCACGCATGAGCTGATGCTGAGCTACGATTTCCGCTTCATCACGGGCCGCGCCATCTCGCCCCGGTACTTCTGAACCCGCCGATGCCGCTGCGCGCACATATCCTGGCCCTGCTGCTGCTATTGGCGGCCGGTGGCGCCCATGGCCAGGCGGAATCCTACATCCACGAGGGCGACCGCCACTTCCAGCAGATGGGCTATGCCCGCGCCGTGGAGGCCTACCGGGTGGCCGCCGAGCTGGGGGCGGTGAACGAGCACGTGACCAAGCGCCTGGCGGAATGCCACATGCGCCTGGGCGACATGGCCGAGGCCGAGCGCTGGTACGCCATCGTGGTGAAGTTCCTCAACCGCGAGCCGGTGGACATGCTCCACTACGCCCAAGCGCTGAAGAGCAACGGCAACTATGTGGAGGCCGAGGAGTGGATGGACCGGTACCTGGCCACCAAGGGCGAGGCCGGGCGGCGCAGCAACATCGTGAGCTTCGCGCGGAAGTTCGCGCAGGACCAGGAGCGCTTCGAGGTGCGTTCCGTCAGCACCAATTCCCCGTATGCCGACTTCGGCGCCGCGTGGTTGAACGACGGCCGGGTGCTGTTCACCTCGGCGCGCAACGAACGCACCACGGTGGACCGGCGCGCGGCGTTGAACGACCAGCCCTTCCTGGACCTGTACGTGGCCGATGTGGGCGCGGGCGGCGACTTGGAGAACGTGCGGCCGCTGGCGGGCCGGGTGAACACCCGCCTGCACGAGGGCCCCGCCACGGCCAGCGCCGGCGGCGATGAGCTGTGGTTCACCCGCAACCTGGCCCAACGCAACCAACAGGGGATCAGCCGACTGGGCATCTACCGGGCCACGATGCGCGACGGCAAGTACGGCAAGGGCGCGCCCTTCGCGTACAACAACCCGGAGATCTCCAACGGGCACC
>JAVFAQ010000220.1:0-5513 GCA_034002325.1 Flavobacteriales bacterium
TGCGCTGGTCCACCTCCTGCTTGAAGGCGCGCAGCCGGGCGGCCACGATGGTGTTGAGCACGGTCATGGGCCCGGCGCAGTTGGCGCTGCTGCCCACGGCGCGGAACTCGAACTTGTTGCCGGTGAAGGCGAAGGGGCTGGTGCGGTTGCGGTCGGTGTTGTCCATCATCACCGGCGGTATGCGGCCGATGTCCAGCTTCAGCTCGGTCTTCAGGTCGGGCGAGAGCGTGCCCTTGATGTTCTTCTCCAGGTCGTCCAGCAGCCGCGACAGGTGGCCGCCGATGAACACGCTGATGATCGCGGGCGGGGCCTCGTTGGCGCCCAGGCGGTGGTCGTTGCCGGCGCTGGCGATGCTGGCGCGCAGCACGTCGGCATGCGCGTGGATGGCCGCGATGGTGTTGACGAAGAAGGTGAGGAAGAGCAGGTTCTCCTTGGGGGTGCGCGCGGGCTTGAGCAGGTTGCGGCCGGTGTCGGTGGCCAGGCTCCAGTTGTTGTGCTTGCCGCTGCCGTTCACCCCGGCGAAGGGCTTCTCGTGCAGCAGCACCCGCAGGTCGTGCCGCTGGGCCACCTTGTCCATGATGTCCATCAGCAGCACGTTGTGGTCCACCGCGAGGTTCATCTCCTCGAAGACCGGGGCGCACTCGAACTGGTTGGGGGCCACCTCGTTGTGGCGGGTCTTCACCGGTATGCCCAGCAACAGGGCCTCGGTCTCGAACTCGCGCATGAAGGCGCGCACGCGGTCGGGGATGCTGCCGAAGTAATGGTCCTCGAGCTGCTGCCCCTTGGCGGGGATGTGGCCGAAGAGCGCCCTTCCGCCCATCATGATGTCCGGCCGGGCCAGGTACAGGGCCTTGTCGATCAGGAAGTACTCCTGCTCCCACCCCAGGGTGGCCTGCACGCGGCGCACGTCCTTGTCGAAGTATTGGCACACCGCGGTGGCGGCCTCGTCGATGGCCCGGATGGCGCGCAGCAGCGGCATCTTGTAGTCGAGCGCATCACCGGTGTAGCTGATGAAGATGGTGGGGATGCACAGGGTGCGGCCGATGATGAAGGCCGGGCTGCCGGGGTCCCAGGCGGTGTAGCCGCGGGCCTCGAAGGTGTTGCGGATGCCGCCGTTGGGGAAGCTGCTGGCGTCAGGCTCCTGCTGCACCAGCATGCTGCCGTCGAAGCGCTCCACGCTGCGCCCGCCGGCCACCGGCTCGAAGAAGGCGTCGTGCTTCTCGGCGCTCAGGCCGGTGAGCGGCTGGAACCAATGGGTGTAGTGGGTGGCCCCCTTGGAGGCGGCCCATTCCTTCATGCCGCTGGCCACCTGGTCCGCCAGCTTGCGGTCGATCCGCTCACCGTGGGTCATGGCCTGGCGCACGGCGTAGTAGGCGTCCTCGGTGAGGAACTTGCGCATGGCGTCCTCGCCGAACACCTGGCTGCCGAAGTAGTCGCTGATCCGGGGCGCCGGGGCCTCGGCGAAGCGGGGCGTACGGCTCAGCAGCTCCGTGAAGGCCTGGTGGCGCATTTGGGGGGTGGGCATGGGAAAAAGTTGGTTTGGGCGCCAAAAGTATCTTCCGGAGAGGGGGGTGTGCCCGAAAAAATGCCCGAATTTTTGAACACCCCCTCCTTCCGAGGCGGGCCAAGGGATCGGGACATGAGGGGTCCGGGAGCGGCACCCCGTGCGGGCACCCACGGGCATCACGCCCCTGCCGGACGTGCGCGGCTCGCCGGCGTGCGGGGCGGGGCGGTACGATTCAGTCGGCCGGGCGGTCCGGTGCGCCGGTGGCGGCACCCTCCTCCCCCGCCGGTGGCGATGCCGGGTCCGCGGCTTGGAAGGCCCGGCGTTGCTCCTCCATGGTGCGGCGCACCTTGCCGGCGCCCTTGTGGATCTCGCGTTGCACCTCGTCGCTGGCATCGCGCAGCTGGCGCATGGTGCGGCCCAGTGTGCGGGCGATGTCCGGTATGCCCTTGGAGCCGAACAGCAGCAGCACGAAGAGCAGGATCACCAGCACCTCGCCGCCACTGATGCCGAACAGCAGGGAGAACATGCGGGCAAAGGTAGGCGGGGCATGCGAAGGCCCTGCGCGCGGGCCGCGACCGGGGCCGCCGCTGTTAACGCCCTGTTAAGGCCGCCGGGGCCGGGCAACCCCGCATCCTACCTTCGGCGTTATCGACCATGACCCGCCGCACCATGTTCCGCACCATCCTATTTCCCATCACCCTGCTGGCCGCCATCGGCCTGTGCGCCCAACAGCCCGCTGCCCGCACGGGCGGCCCCTATCTGGAGATCGACAAGATGATCCACGAGTACGGCACCCTGAAGAAGGGGGCGAACGGCGATGCCTACTTCACCATCACCAACACCGGCGACGCGCCGCTGACGATCGCCCGGTGCGAGTCGAACTGCGGATGCACCGTGCCGGAGTGCCCCAAGGAACCCGTGGCCCCCGGTGCCAGCGCCCGCGTGAAGGTGCATTACGACACCCAGCGCACGGGCCGCATCCACCGCACGATCACCATGGCCACCAACGCCGTGAACGCCCGGCAGCTCCAAGTGATCGTCCAGGGGCATGTGGAGGAATGAGCGCCTGTTAAACACCTGTTAAGCACGCCGGCGCCACGTCCCGGGCCGGTATCTTCGCATCACGCAAACCGACACATGAACCCCACCACCATGAAGAAGTTCCTGTTCCCCTTCGCTTTCGCCGCACTGGCCTTGGGCGTGTCCGCCCAGGACGGCAAGCCCGTGGGCGGCAACGGCCCCATGATCAGCCTGGACAAGGACGTGCATGACTACGGCACGATCGCCCAAGGCGCCAACGGCACCTGTGATTTCACCGTGACCAACACCGGCGACGCGCCCCTGATCCTCACCATGTGCAAGGGCAGCTGCGGATGCACCGTGCCCGAGTGCCCCAAGGCCCCGATCAAGCCCGGCGAGTCCGCGATGATCACCGTGAAGTACGACACCAAGCGCGTGGGCCAGATCAACAAGAGCGTCACCATCAGCAGCAACGCCACCAACGCCCCGGAGAAGAACATCCGCATCAAGGGCACCGTGGAAGCATCGGCCAACACGCCCGCCTCCCCCGTGAAGGAGCAGAGCACCATGGCCCCGGTGGAGCGCAACTGACCGCCCCCGCCCAACGACCTTCGGACCCCCGGCCCACGCCGGGGGTCCGTCGTTTTTGCCCGGTCGCAGCGGCCCGCCCGCCGCGAGGCCGCCACCGGGTACGCCGCCGAAGTCCGATATTCGTGCCCTTTCCACCGCCATGCCACGCATATCCAGCAAAGGGCACCGCATGCCCGCCTCCCCCATCCGCAAGCTCGTGCCCTTCGCCGAGGCCGCCAAACAGCGCGGCACGCAGGTGATCCACCTCAACATCGGGCAGCCGGACATCGCCACGCCCCAGGTGGCCCTGGACGCGGTCAGGCAGCTGGACCGCACGGTGATCGAGTACAGCCACAGCGCGGGCCATGCGGACTACCGCGCGGGCCTCGCCGCCTATTATGCCGAGCACGGCATCGGCGTGACGCCCGAGCAGATCATCATCACCAACGGCGGCAGCGAGGCGCTGCTCTTCGGCATGATGGCCTGCTTCGAGCCGGGCGACGAAGTGATCGTGCCCGAGCCCTTCTATGCCAACTACAACAGCTTCGCCCTGGCCGCCGGCCTCACCGTGGTGCCCGTGCGCAGCACCATCGACGACGGTTTCGCCCTGCCGCCGATCGGCGCGTTCGAGGCGCTGATCACCCCGCAGACCAAGGGGATCCTGATCTGCAACCCCGGCAACCCCACCGGCTGCCTGTACGGCCGCGAGGAACTGGAGACCCTGCGCACCATCGTGCTGCGGCACGACCTGTTCCTGTTCTCCGACGAGGTGTACCGCGAGTTCTGCTACGACGGCGCGGCGCACGTGAGCGCCATGACGCTGGAGGGGCTGGACGAGCACGTGGTGCTGGTGGACAGCGTGAGCAAGCGGTACAGCCTGTGCGGCGCCCGCGTGGGGGCCTTCATCACCCGCAACGAGGCCCTGCTCGCCACGGTGCTCAAGTTCGCCCAGGCCCGCCTGAGCCCGCCCACCTTCGGCCAGATCGCCGCGGAGGCCGCCCTGCGCACGCCCAAGGGGTATTTCGCCGAGGTGATCGCCGAGTACCGCGCCCGCCGCGACGTGCTGGTGGATGGCCTGAACACCCTGCCCGGGGTGATCTGCCCGCGGCCCAAGGGCGCCTTCTACTGCGTGGCCCAGCTGCCGGTGGACGATGCGGACAAGTTCTGCCAGTGGATGCTGGAGCACTTCGCGCACGACGGCCACACCGTGATGATGGCCCCGTGCAGCGGCTTCTACGCCGACCCCGCCTCGGGCCGCAAACAGGTGCGCCTGGCCTACGTGCTGGAGCAGGACCTGCTGCGCCGCGCCGTGGATTGCCTGCGGGCGGCCCTGGAGCAATACCCCGGCACGGTGGGCCGTTCCTCCGGCTCCGCCGCCCTCGCCGGCCGGTGAGGCCGCCTACCGACCGACGCCGTGTAATTGTTCGGATGCCGATCGTATCTTGTGCGAGATCCGCGCACATGATCACCCGATCCCCGCTCGCCACCGCCGGTCTGTTGCTCACCGCCGCCCTGGCCGTCGACCTGCAGGCCCAAGGTCCCACGGCCGCTCCCGTGGCCACACCGGGTCCGGTGGCGACGGCGGACGCACCGACCTACGTGCTGCTGGCCGAGCCGCTGCCCCCGGGCGGCATCAAGCACCTGATCGAGGCGGTCCATGCCCTGGACCCCGATGCATTGTTGGCGGAACACGGCCGGGCGGTCAAGATGCGGTCGGTGCGCCCGCTGGGCATGGACCAGATCGCCGGGGCCTGCGTGGCCACGGGCGTGATCGGCGAAGGCGACATCATCGTGGTGACGGACGATCCCGCGGTCTTGTGGGCGGCCGCACACCCGCACCTGCACCCGGCCACCGGCGAGACCTTCCCGCCATGGGCCGCCGGCACGGACACCACCGGCCTGGCCGCGATCAAACAAGCCTGGGCACAGGAGCACGCCCTCACCTGCCCCTTCGGCCTCTCGCCGGCCTGCATCGGCGCGCCCTGAGCATGAGCCGCACGCGCACCATATCCGCCGGCATGGCCCTGATGCTCGGTGCGCTCACCGGCGATGGACTCCATGCCCAAGTGTGCGGCACCACCGTGTACGACCCCGGCGGGCCGGCCGGCGACTACCCGAACAGTGCGAACTGGACGGTGACCTATTGCCCGGACGACCCCGGCGATGCGGTGAGCCTGATCTTCACCATGTTCCAATTGGAGAACAATTGGGACAACCTGTACATCTACAACGGCCCCACCACGGGCTCACCGCTGATCGGCACATACACCGGCGGCACCAGCCCGGGCACCGTCACCTCCACGGACCCTTCCGGCTGCCTCACCCTGCGCTTCACTTCGGACGGTTCCGTGACCTACGCCGGCTGGGCGGCGGAGGTGATCTGCGGCGACCTGCCCCCACCGCCGCCCGTGTGCGG
>JAVFAQ010000221.1:0-5500 GCA_034002325.1 Flavobacteriales bacterium
GTACGGGTGGGGCAAGTGGCGGCTTTGGTTCGGGCCCGGGGCGCGTTTCGCCGAGGACCGCTTCGTGCGCATCCCCTCCGGTGCCGGCTTAGTGCAGGCCATGGTCAGTTTGCGCAGCGCCGGCGTGCTGGCCGATGAACGGGCCTTCCGCCTGCTCGCCCGGCAGAAGAAGTACACGGACCGGGTGCGCCCCGGGCGCTATCGCATCACCGGCGGCATGAGCATGAACGCCCTGGTGAACAAGCTGCGCGCCGGCGAGCAGGACCCCGTGCGCGTCACCTTCAACAACATCCAGCGGCTGCCCCAGCTGGCCGGCCGCCTGGCGCACTACCTGGAGCCGGACTCGCTCGCTTTCCTGCACGCCTTCAACGATCCGGACAACATCCACGCATCGGGGCTGGACGCGGCCAACTTCATCGGCGCCTTCCTGCCGGACACGTACGAGCTTTGGTGGACCACCACCCCGGCGGCCTTCCTGGCCCGCATGCAACGGGAACGCACCGCCTTCTGGACGGACGAGCGCACCGCGAAGGCGCGCGCATTCCGCCTTTCGCCCGCCGAGGTCACCACCCTGGCCTCCATCGTGCAGGCCGAGACCATGCGCATGGACGATGCGCCGAAGATCGCCGGGGTGTACCTCAACCGCCTGCGCATCGGCATGCCGCTCCAGGCCGACCCCACCTTGAAGTTCGCCCTGGGCCTGGACAGCATCCGCCGTGTGCTGGACCGCGACAAGCTGGTGGATTCGCCCTACAACACCTACCGGCACGCCGGCCTGCCCCCGGGCCCCATCAACATGCCCGCACCGCGCTTCATCGATGCCGTGCTCAACGCCCCCCGGCACGACCACCTCTACTTCTGCGCCAAGGCCGACATGAGCGGCTACTCCGAGTTCTCGCGCACCTACGAACAGCACCTGGTGCATGCCCGCCGGTACCAGCGGGCGTTGAACGAGCGGGGCATCCGGCGGTAGGGCACCGCACGCCATGGCCGGCGCCCACGCCGGGTAACCGATGATGTCCTCGCGGTGCTCCGGTTCCGATGGGACGGGTTGTCCGGGCCGGGCGTGCCCGGTCACTCCCGCACCATGGCCAGCACCTTTTCCACCACGTCCTCCACGCTGGGCTTGCTGAAGTAGTCCCCATCACTGCCATACGCAGGACGGTGGGCCTTGGCGGTGAGGGTGCTGGGCGCCGCGTCCAGATAGCGGTAGCCACCCTGCACTTCGAGGATCTGTTGCAGGATGTAGGCACTGGCGCCGCCGGGCACGTCCTCGTCCACCACCAGCAGCCGGTTGGTCTTCTTCAGGCTTTCCACGATCACGTGGTGCCGGTCGAAGGGGAGCAGGGTGCGCGCATCGATCAGCTCCACGGCGATGCCCATGGCCGCCAGGGTTTCGCAGGCCTTCGCGCAAATGGTGAAGGTGCTGCCGTAGCTCACGATCGTGAGGTCTTCGCCTTCGCGCACCACTTCGGGAATGCCGATGGGCACGGTGAAGGCGCCGAGGTTGGCGGGCATGCGCTCCTTGGTGCGGTAGCCGTTGAGGCATTCGATCACGATGGCGGGGTCGTCGCTTTGCAGCAGGGTGTTGTACATGCCGGCCGCCTGCTGCATGTTGCGGGGCACGCACAGCACCACGCCGCGCACGCTGTTCAGGATCATGCCCATGGGGCTGCCGCTGTGCCATACGCCCTCCAGCCGGTGGCCGCGCGTGCGGACGATCAGCGGGCATTTCTGGCCGCCGCGCGTGCGCCAATGCACGGTGGCGAGGTCGTCGCTGATGCCTTGCAGGCAGTAGAGCAGGTAGTCCAGGTATTGGATCTCGGCCACCGGACGCAGGCCGCGCAGCGCCATGCCGATGCCCTGGCCCAGTATGGTGGCCTCGCGGATGCCGGTGTCGCTCACGCGCAGTTCGCCGAAGCGGGCCTGCATGCCTTCCATGCCCTGGTTCACGTCGCCGATCTTGCCGGTGTCCTCCCCGAAGGTGAGCAGCAGCGGTTCCTGCTCGAACAGGGCGGCGAAGTTGTCGCGGATGATCACCCGGCCGTCCACCAGCTCGGCATCGTCGGCGTATTCCACCGGCACCTCGTCCACGTTCAGGCAGCTCTTCGCGCTTTCGCTGTAGAGATGGCTGCCGTAGCGTTCGGCGTTGTCGGCAAGGGAGCGGTCGATCCACGCTTGCAGTGCGGCACCGGCGTCTGTCCCGACAAGCGCCCCCGCCTGCCGGACAGCACGCCGCGCGGTGCTCAGTACCTCCTTGCGACCGGGGTTCATCTCGGCCTTCAGTTCGGCGGAAAGGGACCTCAGTTGTTCGTTGTCAGTTGTCAGGCCGGCGACGGCATCGATCAAGGAGGTCACTTCATCGCGCTCCCGCTTGATCTCTTCCTGATAGGCCGTCCATGCCGCCTTCTGCGCTGCCTTCACGTCCGCTTTCGTCTGCTGCTCGATGGCGTCCAGCTCTTCCGCCGTGGCGATCGCCTCACCGCCCGGTTTGAAGCCCAGGACCCACTCGCGGAACTTCACGTTGCAGTCGTACACCTTGTACCATTCCAGCAGTTCGGTGCTCTTGTAGCGCTCGTGGCTGCCGCTGGTGCTGTGGCCCTGCGGCTGGGTCACCTCCTCCACGTGGACCAGGCAGGGCACGTGCTCCTCGCGGCACTGGGCGATGGCCGCCTCGTAGGTCCTGTTCAGGTGGGCGTAGTCCCAGCCCCTGGTGCGGTGGATGCGTATGCCGTTGGTGCCCTCCTCCTTCTGGAAGCCCTGCAACAGCGTGCTGATGCTGCCCTTGGTGGTCTGGTGGTCCTTGCTCACGCTGATGCCCCAGCCATCGTCCCACACGCTCATGGCCAGCGGCACTTGCAGCACACCGGCGGCGTTCATCGTTTCCCAGAAGTGGCCCTCGCTGGTGCTGGCGTCGCCGATGGTGCCGAAGGCCACCTCGTTGCCCTGGTCGCTGAGGTGGGTGTGGCCGTGCAGGGCGCTGTTCCGGCGGAAGACCTTGCTGGCCTGCGCGAGGCCCAGCAGGCGGGGCATCTGGCCGGCGGTGGGGCTGATGTCGGGGCTGCTGTTGTACTGCTCGGCGAGGTTCTTCCAGTTGCCGTGCGCGTCCAGGCTGCGCGTGGCGAAGTGGCCGTTCATCTGGCGGCCGGCGCTGGCGGGGTCGGCGTTCAGGTCGGCGTGGGCGTACAGCTGCGCGAACCATTGCTGCACCGTGAGCTCGCCGATGGCGAACATGAAGGTCATGTCGCGGTAGTAGCCGCTGCGCCAGTCGCCCGGCCTGAACTGCTTGGCCATGGCCACCTGGGCCAGCTCCTTGCCATCGCCGAAGATGCCGAACTTGGCCTTGCCGCCCAGCACCTCCCTGCGCCCCAGCAAACTGGCCTCGCGGCTCATCACGCAGGTCCGGTAATCGCGCAGGATCTCCTCCTTCACTTCGGTCAGGGTCATGCCGGCTTCAGCCTCGGCGGCGGTCTTGTTCACGCTCATGGTCGGAAGAACGATATGCTTCCAAAGGTAGCCAGCCGCTACGGACCCGGTATGAAGCCAACGTGATGCGGGGGAAGGGGAGGGCACGCCCCGGTCGCGGGCCGGAACATGCGCCCATGGGCCGTACGGCGGGGTCCCAAAAGAAAGGGGGCCTCCTGGCGGAAGCCCCCTCGGGTCGATGATGGGTGGTGGTCACTGGGCGGCCACGGCCTGGCGCTTCTCGGTGATCCGGGCGCTCTTGCCGCGCCGGTCACGCAGGTAGAAGATCCGGGCCCGGCGCACCACGCCGCGCTTGTTCACGTCCACCTTGCCGATGAAGGGGGATGCGATGGGGAAGATCCGCTCCACGCCCACGTTGTTGCTCATCTTGCGCACGGTGAAGGTGGCGGTGTTGCCGGTGCCCTTGCGCTGGATCACCACGCCTTGGAACTGTTGCACCCGTTCCTTGTTCCCTTCCTTGATCCGATAGTGGACGGTGACGGTGTCTCCGGCCTTGAACGCGGGCATGTCGTTCACGGGCGTGTATTCTTTCTCCAGCTGCTTGATGCGGTCCATGACCTTGGTCGATTAGTGCCCGGTGATCGGAGGGGTACCCCCCCGGAACGGGGGCGCAATATTACGGAATATTCGTTGGGTGAGCGTGCTTCAGTCGCCCTGGCCCTCCGGCCCCAACAGCCCGGGCCGCCGCTGCCGGGTGCGCTCCATGGCCTGTTGGTGGCGCCAGTCGTGGATCCGGGCCGCGTGGCCGCTGAGCAGCACGTCCGGCACTTTCCAGCCTTGGTAGTCCGCCGGCCGGGTATAGGTGGGCGGTGCCACCAGCCCGTCCTGGAAGCTGTCGCTCAGGGCCGAGGTGCCATCCCCGAGCACGCCGGGGATGAGCCGCACCACGGCATCGCTGAGCACCGCGGCGGCCAGCTCCCCGCCGCTCAGCACGTAGTCGCCGATGCTCACCTCGCGGTCCACCAGATGCTCCCGCACCCGCTCGTCCACCCCCTTGTAATGGCCGCAGAGCAGGATCATGTCGCCGGCCGTGGAGAGCTCGTTCACCAGGGGTTGGTCCAGCAGTTGGCCGTCGGGGCTCATGTAGATCACCTGCACGCCGAGGCGGCCGGCCTTGAGCTCGGTGATGGCCCGGTGCACGGGTTCCACCATCATCACCATGCCGGCGCCGCCGCCGAAGGGCTCGTCGTCCAGCCGCCGGTGCTTGTCCGTGGCCCACCGGCGCAGGTCATGCACGTGGATCCCCACCAGGCCGCGTTGCCGGGCGCGCCCCACGATGCTGG
Source organism: Flavobacteriales bacterium (assembly GCA_034002325.1). GTDB lineage: Bacteria > Bacteroidota > Bacteroidia > Flavobacteriales_F > PHOS-HE28 > PHOS-HE28. The sequence continues at coordinate 4,770 of JAVFAQ010000221.1, forward strand.
CATCGAACCAGCCGGTGAGCAGTGCGGGGACGGCGGTGAGGATGTCGATGCGCATGGTGCCGGGGGCAAAGATGGCAGGTTGGCAGCTTCGGGCGGCCCGGCACGGCATTGGCTATCTTTGCGTCGCCTGTTCACAGGCATCGTTCTTTCCCACATGGGGCCGACCTGGATTCGACAGCGGCTTCGTGATGTGCGCAAGCATGCCGGGCGTGATGTGCGGCCCGTATCCCAGTGCATCAAAGCCTTAACCGGCGAAGCAGACTACGCGCTCGCAGCTTAATGGCCTTAGGCCGTTCGGCTTTATCCACGTGAACAACAGTAGCGTGGACGAGCACTCCTCGGGGAGGCCCGCAACCCTCCTTCCCGGCCCAGGGGTGTCATCATGGGAAGCTGGTCAACGCGGTGGTCCGGAGCGTTGACGAGAAACAGGACCTGAGCCGTCGCTGGGGTGCCCTTCCCCAGGTGCCGGTCGAAAACCAATGAAGCGGCTAAGCATGTAGAAACCGCATGTCGCGGTCGTTTGGACGGCGGTTCGATCCCGCCCGGCTCCACCAACGCGAAGGCCCGCCATTTCGGCGGGCCTTCGCATTTCCGGCACGGCCTCAGAACCCGATCCCCACGCCGCCCCCGAGGATGGGCCCTTGCGCGTAGTAGATGCTGTTGGGGTCCTGGAGCACCTCGAAGAGCACTTGCAGGTAGATCGAGCCGCGCCCGCCCATGGACTGCACGTA
>JAVFAQ010000222.1:0-5487 GCA_034002325.1 Flavobacteriales bacterium
TTCGGCCCCGCGGCCAAGCCACGGCCGCCGGGCACCCGCGGGGCGGCCTTCTGCGTTCACTACCTTGGCTTCCGCATGAGCGCCCGCGCACGACCCTTCCGGACATGGACGTTCCGCGCCGGACCGGTGCCATGGGCCTTGCTCGGCCTCACCGCGCTGGCCCTCATCCTGCGCACGGCCCTGGTGCTGCACCACCAGGACATGGGCTGGCAACTGCGCGACGATGCCGCCATGTACCACGTGCTGGCCGGGAACCTGCGGCACGGCGTGTTCTCCATGTTCCATCCGCAGGACATCCCCGACACCATCAAGCGGCCGGGCTACCCGTGGCTGGTCCACCTCACCGGCAACAGCGTCCTGCTCACCCTGCTGCTGCAAAGCCTGCTCTCGGCGTTGAAGGTGCCGCTGGTCCACATCCTGGGCCGCACCCTCGGGCTGCGGACGCCCTTCGCGCTCGCCGCCGCCGCGTTGATGGCGATCGAGCCGATGGACATCCTGTTGAGCGCACAGCTGCTCACCGAGGCGGTGTTCGGCACCCTGGTCCTGGCCGGCACCGTGATGCTGGTGCGTGGTGGGCGATGGCCGGCGTGGGCGGGCGCGGCACTGCTCTTCGGCGCGGCGGCATGGGTGCGGCCCAACGGCCTGGCCCTGGCCCTGGTGGCCGGTGCGGCGGCCGCGATATGGCTACGACATGGAATGGCGCGGTCGGCGGTGTTCATCGGCCTGGTGCTCCTGGCGGTGCTGCCGTGGGCGCTGCGCAACCACCGTGTGATGGGCCGCTTCCACATGGGCGAGAGCGCCGTGGTGGCCGCGGGCTACTACCAGGTGCCGCAGGTGCTGCGCGCCGCCGGCGATGACCGCGGGCACCGCTGGCGGCAGGTGTGGAACGGCCGTGCCTCGGCCATGGACTGGACGGACCGCACCGCCTACCACGCCTTCTTCGACGACCTCCGCGCCGAGGTGCGCGCCACGTTGCGGGCACATCCGCTCACGTGGGCGCGCGTGCATGCGGAAAAGGCCGCGCGCATCGCGGTGGCGCCGGGCCGTGGGCACATCGCCCTGTTCTTCCGGCGGAACGGCATCGCGGCGAATGCCCTGATCGCCGTGTCGCTCGGTTTCTCGTTGCTGGTGCTCTTCGGCACCGGTGGTGCGGTGTTCCATTGGCGCACCGTACCGCGTGGCGTATGGCTGCTGCTGCTCATGTCCGCCGCGTTGATCGCCATGGGCGCGATCACCACCGCCGATGCCCGCTTCAAGAACCCCGCGATGGGGCTGCTGGTCGTGGCGGCATGCTGGGCCATGCAACGGTGGGGCGAACGGCGTTCCGCGTGACGGCCGACCGGGGTCACTCGGTGCCGGCGCCGTTGTCCAGCAGCCCTTCCGCCTCGCTCCGCACCCGGGCCGCCGCCTCCCGCACCCAGGCCATGCCGCCCAAGGGTTCCAGCACGGCCGGGGCGAAGGCCGCCACGGGGCCGTGCAACATGGAGCCTTCGCGCACGTGCGGGGCGGGCTGCGCACCGGCGGTGTACCCGCTCACCAGGCCCAGCAGGATGCTGATCGCGAAGGCGGTGCGCAGGGCGGCGAACAGCGCACCGGCGAGCTTGTTGGGCAGCGAGAGCATGGTGAGGCCGAGCGCGCCGGTGATCAATTTCGCCAGCAGATGGGCGCCCACCAGCACCAGCAGCAGGGTGATGATGAAGGCCAGCAGCGCGTTGCCCGCCTCGATGCCCAGCGCCCCCATCACCTGCGGCCCGAAACGCAGGCCCGCCCACACGCCCAGCACCACGGCCAGCAGCGAGACCACTTCCACCACCAGCCCGCGCGAGAAACCTTTCAGCGCCGACCAGGCCAACAACCCCAGGATGGTCCAATCCAGCCAGTTCATTCGGCGCTGAAGATCGGGAACCATCGGGTGGCCCGCAACATGTCCGGGCGGCCGGCCACCGTCATTCCTTCACCAGCCGCACGGTCCATGCCTGCCCGGGTTGCACACCGCGCAGCACGTAGGCCCCGGGCGGCAGCTCACCGGGATCGAGCATCTGCCGGGGGCCGCCGGGCAGGGTGCCATGGGCCGCAATGCCACCGGTCATGTGGTACAGGGTCCACGCCACCGGGCCGGGTCCCAGGCCGGTGAGTTCCACCTGCCGGACGAAGGGCACCGGATGCACCTGCGGGCCGGTGGGCGGGCCCGGGCCGCCGAGCCCGGTCATGGCCCCGGAGGCCACGACTTGGACGCAATGCGTGGGCGCGCACAGGCCATCGGTGAGCGGCCCTTGGAACTCCACCGTGCTGCACAGGTCGTAGATGCCGGGCCATTCATACGCATGCACGGCGACCCGGCCGGAGTCCGGCGGTGTCCCGTCGCCGAAGTCCCACCACACCGTGCGGTCCATGCCCGAAGTGGCCGAGGTGTCCATCACCGCCACGAACCGGTCGTGGACCACATGCACGAAGCCCGGCACGAAAAGTTGGTCGCAGGGCACCGGCGCCGGCCCCAGGTAGAGCCACTTGCACACCGTGCGCACGCATTGCACGGGCGGTGGCCCGGTAACGGTGAGGCATACGCGGTGCGGCCCGCTCCCGGTGAAGGTGTGCTGCGGCGTGGTGGCGGTGCTCACGGCGCCCTGGAAGCTCCATTGCACGGCGTCGATCCCGCCGGGGAATGTCGACAGGTCCTGGAAGGTCACCGTCTGCCCGTCCACCGCCGCGATGGTGAAATCGACCACCAATTCCGCACAGCTGCTGTCCTGCAGCACGTCCACCAGCGCGCATGTCACGGCGGCGCACTCTTCCCACGCGGTGGTGAGGCCCTGCACGGCCAGGCAGACGATCTGCTCGCCGGGGGCCTGGAACTCATGCACCAGTTCGGTGGTGGTGAAGCTGCCGCTCCATCCGTCGTTCTGCACCAGCATCCACACGGGCATGGCGCTGATCAGGCCCTCGGTCTGCAGTTCGGGCAGGAACTGGTAGGTGAGCGGTCCGGTGAGCGCCGCGTCGAAGTCCACCGCCACCCCGGGGCCGCAATCGGACCAGGTGACAAGGCCGGCCGCACCGGGCGTATCGCCGTGCAACTGGGCCTGCACCAGGCCCGGTGCGCACAGGGCCGCCACCAGCAGGCCGATCGTTCTCGTTCTCATCGGTGGCAGGGGATATGGTGCAGCAGGCGGAATTCCGTTCCCCAGCGATCGGCGAGCCCGTGTGCATCGGTGGCCGGGGCGAACGGCAGGGTGGCGTGCATGTATCGCCCGCCCACGGCGATGGCCCACCGCTCGTGGAGTTGGAAACCCAGTTCCGCGCCCACGCTCATCGACAGGGCGGCGGGCCGGCGGGCGTTGTGCGCCCGGCGATCGGCGGTCACCGCGGTCAGCGGGCCGTCGGCCACGACGAAGGCGGGCATGGCGCCCGATGCGCCCAAGGGCAGCTCGGCCACCACGCCGGCGCGCAGCCCGTAGTGGAAACGCCTCACCCGCTTGGCCCACGTGGCCTCCAGCGGCACGAAGAGCACCGTGCGGCGCGCGTTGCCGGCCACGGTGGCCTCCTGGTGCATCACGTGCTCCACGGTGTCCACGTTGCTCACGAACACCTGGCCGTCCAGCGTCACCAGGTAGGTATGGATGTCATGCTCCACCCAGGTACGACGGTCCGTGGCGTGGAAGCGCTGCTCGGCGACGCCGGCCCACAGGCCGGCGGCCAGGCCCCAGCCGCTGCGCCATTGGCGTTGCACGGCCAGCCCCGGCACGATCGCGGCGGCGGTGCCGTGGGCGGCGTCCAGCGCATCGGTGAGGCGGCGGTCGTCGCCCTGCCAACGGTAGCGGTACATGTACGAGCCCAGCTGCACACCGGCCCACCACTCGCCGCGCGGCAGCACCATCGGCTCGGCAGGGCGGTACAAGGGCGTGGGCACCGCTTCCGCCCGCACGGGCCGCACCGGGCGCACGGCGGCCCAGGTGGCGTCCGCGGCGGGAAGACCGGGTGCGGCGGTGACGGGGCGCACACCGCCTTGTCCCCCGGCCTCAGCGTGGGTCCCCGCAGGCCCGGGTGGCGGGGCGCCGGCTTGCGCGATCGGGGGTGCGTTCTGCGGAAGGCCGGGCGCGGTACGCAGGACGGGCAAGGAACGGCTTTCGACCGGTGGGGCTGCCTGTGCGGAAGGCGGGGTGATGGGATGGTGCGGCGCATCCCCCGAGGCCGGTACGTCAACGATCGGCGTGGTCGCGGTGCCCGGGGCCGGGCCGTGAAGGGCGGGCGCCGGGTCCGTCGGGCGGTGTTCGGCGGAATTGCCTTCCGCAGTGGCGGGAGTGCTTTCCGTGGAAGCCGGTCCGGGGCCGCCGGTCCGGTAGGCGGGTGCGGTGCCGGCACCGATGGTGCCGCCGTTCGGCGTTGGCCCGGCGGAAGCGACCTCCCCGTGGCCCCCGGATGGCGTATCGTCCCGTGCGGACCATGGCCCCAATGCCCAGGTGCCGCCCACCAGCAGCAGCACCAGCAGCAGGCCGGGCAGCCACCGGCGACGCCCCGCCCCGGGGGGCATGGACCCGCGTACGCCCGCCCACACGTGCGGGGGCGGGTCGGCCTCCGCATCGTGCAGCAGCTCGCGGAAGCGATCGTCAAGCGGATGTCTTTCGCGTGTGGACATGTTCGTCGAGTTCGTTGATCCGTTGTTGCAGCATGCGCCGGGCCTTGGCCAGTTGGCTGCGCGAGGTGCTTTCGCCGATGCCCAGCAGGGCCGCGATCTCCGCGTGGTCGTACCCTTCCACCGCATACAGGTTGAACACGGTGCGGTAACCGGTGGGCAGCGCGGCCAGCAGGGCCTGCACCTCCTGCAGCCCCAGCGTGGCCAGGGCCTCTTCCGGCACGGCCGGCGCGGGCAGGTCGTCCGTGCCGATGTGCTCCATGCGTACCGCCAGGCGCCTCAAGTGGTTGATGCACGTGGTGACCATGATCCGCCGCACCCAGCCTTCCAGGGAACCCGCCTGCCGGAAATCGCGCAGCTTGCCGAACACCCGGATGAAACCGTCCTGCAACATGTCCTGGGCCTCGGCCTCGTGGCGGGCATAGCGCAGGCACACGGCGTACATGCGCCGCACGTACCTCGTGTACAAGGCTTCCTGGCTCTTCGCGTCGTTGGCCAGGCAGCCCTGCACGAGCATGCGCTCATCCGGTGCGTTCAATCTGCACGTGTTTCTCGGCACCAAGACAGGCCATCACGGCGGAACGCTGCCCGGGCACCGACGAAAAGGTAAGACCGGGCCGGTGGCACCGGTCCGCACCCGGCCACCATCACGCCGAAGCCGGTGAGGAACGGCTTTTTCCACCGCGGATCGGCGTGCCGCCGGATCGAAGAACATCTTCCTGATGATCAGGATGATGTGTTCGATACAGTCGTAAAGCACCCGTTTATGAACGACTATATACGGTTACTGGTCGGATCCCGCTTCCGGGCTGTTCCTGTTTTGCACCGGGCCGGCCACAACGGCAGATCGGAAGAGCGTC
>JAVFAQ010000223.1:0-5483 GCA_034002325.1 Flavobacteriales bacterium
GGCTCACCGGGCAGCCCATGGGCATCGGGCGCCATGACCTGGACGTGGGCGGCCTGCCCGCCGGTCTGTACACGCTGCACATCACCGCCGACGACGGCCAGCACGGCGTGAAGCGCTTGGTGGTGCGGTAGGCCGCCGGGGGCCTCATCAACGCAAAGGGCGCCTCCGGCCGGGGGCGCCCTTTCCGTTCCGGCGTGCCCGGTCTCAGCTCAGGCCGCTGATCACGCCGTCCGCATCGATGTCCATGCCTTCGCTGGCCGGCGTCTCGGGCAGGCCGGGCATGCGCATGATCTTGCCCAGCAGCGGCACCACGAAACCGGCGCCGGCCGCGATCTCGATGTCCTTCACCGTGATCTCGAAGCCTTCGGGCGCGGCGCGCAGGGCGGGGTCGTCGCTGAAGCTGTACTGCGTCTTGGCGATGCACACCGGCAGCCGCTCCAGCCCCAGGTTCTTGATGCGGCGCAGCGCGGCCTGCGCCTCGGCGGCGTAGCTCACGCTGCCGGCCCGGTAGATCTCCTTGGCGATCTTCTCGATCTTCTGCTCGATGGTGAGGTCCAGCTCGTACAGCAGCTTGAAGCGGCTCTCCCCGCTCTCGGCGGCCTGCACCACGGCATGGGCCAGGTCGGTCATGCCGGCGCCGCCCTCGGCGAAGCCCTTGGCCACCACGGCCTCGGCCCCGCGCTCGCGGCAATAGGCCTGCACCAGGGCGATCTCCTCCTCGGTGTCCGTGGGGAAATGGTTGATCGCCACCACGGCCTTCACGCCGAACTTGGCCACGTTCTCAATGTGGCGGCCCAGGTTGGGCAGGCCGGCCTGCACGCGCGCCAACGCGGGGTCGTTCCACTCGCCCTTCTCGGCCCCGCCATGGTAGCGCAGGGCGCGCACGGTGGCCACGATCACCGCGGCGCTGGGCTCCAATCCACCGGCGCGGCACTTGATGTCGAAGAACTTCTCCGCGCCCAGGTCGGCACCGAAGCCCGCCTCGGTCAGCACGTAGTCGCCCAGGCTCAGGCCCAGCTGCGTGGCGAGCACGCTGTTCACACCCTGTGCGATGTTGGCAAAGGGCCCACCGTGGATGATGGCGGGGTTGCCTTCGAGCGTCTGCACCAGGTTCGGCTTGATCGCGTCCTTCAGCAGCAGGGCCATGGCGCCCTCGGCCTGGAGGTCGCGGGCGTAGATGTGCTTCTTCTCCGGGTTGCGGCTGTTGCCCACGAAGATGTTGCCCAGGCGCTCCTTCAGGTCGTCGTAGCCCGTGGCCAGGCAGATGATCGCCATCACCTCGCTGGCGGCCGTGATGTTGAAGCCGTCGGAGCGGGGCACGCCGTTGCCGGTGCCGCCCAGCCCGATCACGATGTCGCGCAGCGCCCGGTCGTTCATGTCCATCACGCGCTTCCATGCCACGGTGCGGCCATCGATCCGCAGGTTCCTGGTCTTGCTCTGCAGGTTGTTGTCGATCAATGCGGCCAGCAGGTTGTTGGCCTTCTCGATGGCGGCGAAATCACCGGTGAAGTGCAGGTTGATGTCCTCCATGGGCACCACTTGGGCGTATCCGCCGCCGGCCGCGCCGCCCTTCATGCCGAACACGGGCCCGAGCGATGGCTCGCGCAGCACCGCCACGGTCTTCTTGCCGATCTTGTTCATGCCCTCGCACAGGCCGATGGACGTGGTGGTCTTGCCTTCGCCGGCGGGGGTGGGCGAGATGGCGGTGACCAGCACGAGCTTGCTCTTGGCGATCTTCTCGCGGTCGATCAGGCGGATGGGCAGCTTCGCCTTGTACTTGCCGTAGAGCTCGATGTCATCGGCGGCGATGCCCAGCTTTTCGGCGATGGCGGTGATGGGCTGCATGCGCGCCTGCTGCGCGATCTGAAGGTCGGAGGGGAATGCCATGGTTCGTGGAATGGGTGCGAAGTTGCGAGGAAAAAGCCGAAGCGCTCCCGGCCTACGCCGCGCGCACGGTGTACCCCGCCTGCCGCAGGTGCGCCCAGTACGCGGGGTAGCTCTTGTCCACCACGCCGGGGTCATGCACGGTGACAGCGGGCAGCACCCACGCGAGCGGGGCCGCGGCCAAGGCCATGCGATGGTCGATGTCGGGGTCCAGCGCCAGGGCCTGCTCCGCCGTGATGCGCCCCTGCATCCGGAAGGTGCCGCCGGCATGTTGCGCGGTGGCCCCCAGCCGATGCAGCACGCCGGCCACGGCCTTCAGGCGGTCGGTCTCCTTCACCACCAGGTTGTCCAGCCCGGTGAGCACGGCCGATGTCCCGCGGGCCGCCAGGGTGAAGGCCAGCGGTTGGAACAGGTCGGGCACGTGCTTCAGGTCGATCGGTCCCTCGGGCCAGGGCAGCGGCTCGGGGCGGTGGGCGATGCGCACGCCTTCCGCCGTGATGGTCGACACCACCCAGGGCTCCCACAGGCGCACGGCCTCGCGATCGCCTTGCAGGGTGTCGTTCCCCAGCCCGCGCAGGAACACTTCGCTGCCGGGGCCGAGGGCCACCTGCTGGTACCAGAAGGCGGCGCTGCTCCAGTCGGGCGGCACCATGAACGGCACGGGGCGGTAGGCGCCGGGCTCCACGCGCACGCCGTCCATGCCCAGCGCGGGGTACACGCCGAAGTGGGCGAGCATGCCCAGGGTCATGGCCACGAAGGGTTCGCTCAGGCGGGTGCCGGTCCAGCGCAGGGTGAGGCCCTTTTCCAGGCGGGGCGCGATCAACAGCAAGGCGGAGAGGTACTGGCTGCTGATGGGGCTGTCGAAGTGGGCGGTGCCGCCGGGCATGCGCCGGCCCCGCACCCGGAAGCCCTCCGTGGTGCGCGTGATGTCCGCGCCCAGGGTGCGCAGCGCGTCCACCAGGTCGTCGTGCGGCCGTTGCAACAGGCGCGGTATGCCCGTGAGCAGACGCTCCTCGCCCTCCTGCACCGCGGCCCAGGCCAGCAGGAAGCGGAAGGTGGTGCCGCCCGCACCGCAGTCCATGCGCTGCGCCCGCGACCGGAGCAGGTCGCGCATCACGCGGGTGTCGTCGCCGTCGCTCAGCTCCTGCACCAGCCCCGGGTCGCCCAGCAACGAGGCGATGATCAACGCGCGGTTGCTGATGCTCTTGCTGCGCGGCAGGTCGATGGTGGCGCGCAGCGGTGCGCTCGGGCGCACGATGGTCACGGCTGAAGGTGTCATGGGCGGGCGGCGGTGATCGGAGGGTTCTCCACGGCCACGGCGCGCGCATGGGCCAGCGCCGCGCGCACCAGGTCCGGGTGTACGGGCACCACGGGACGGGCCCGGCCGATGGCGGTGGGCAGCGCGAACCGGAGGCCGCCGGCGGCGTTCTTCTTGTCGTGGCCCATCAGTTCGATGATGCGCTCGTCGTTCATCGGCACCAACGGGCGCAGGGTGAACAGACTGGCGATGGCTTCGGTGATGCGGTCCAGGTCGGTGCGCGGCAGCAGGTCCATCCGCCAGGCCACCCATGCCTCGCACACCATGCCGATGGCGATGGCCTCGCCGTGCAGCAGGGGTTGCTGGCCGGGGTCCCAGGCATGCGCCTCGATGCCGTGCCCGATGCTGTGGCCGAAGTTGAGCAGCTTGCGCACGCCCTGGTCGCGCGGGTCGGCCTTCACCAGTGCCGCCTTGATCGCGGCCGACCGCGGCACCAGGGGGGCCAGGGCGCCCACGTCGTGCGGTGCGGCAGCGATCACGGCCTGCCAGTGGGCGGCATCGGCCACCAGCCCGTGCTTGAGCATCTCGGCCGCGCCGTTCATGCGTTCGCGCGCGGGCAACGTGCGCAGGAAGGGCGTATGCACGTACACGCCGATCGGGTCGTGGAACAGGCCCACCAGGTTCTTCACGCCGTGCAGGTCGATGGCCGTCTTGCCCCCGATGGCCGCGTCCACCATGCCCATCAGGGTGGTGGGCACATGGGCGCACCGGATGCCCCGCTTGTAGGTGGCCGCCGCGAAACCGCCCACGTCGGTGACCACGCCGCCGCCCACGCACAGCAGCAGGCCGTGGCGGTCGGTGCCCAGCTCGGCCAGGCGCCTCCAGATGAGGGCGCAGGTGCCCATGGCCTTGGCGCGCTCCCCGGCGGGCACTTCGATCACGGGCGCCCCGGCGAGCGCGGGCACGTGGGCGTGCAGCTCCGGCAGGCACAGGCGGGCGGTGTGGGCATCGGCCAGCACCACCGTGCGCGATGGCGCCCGTTCCGTGAGGTGCCCGGCCAATACCGGGAGCGCCTCCGGGCCGGCCCACACGGGGTGCCCGCCGGCATCGATCGGTGCTGTTCCACGCTGCCCGCCCATTGCTACTTTTGGCCGCCGCCGGTGCCAAAGGAACGAACGAAGGCCCTTCAAGACCACCGCCATGCAGCCCGGTCATGCCCTTCCCGACCTGTCGGACACGCGCATCGCGTTCGCCGACCGGAGCGATGCGGCATTGCGGCGCGCCTATTGGCTGTTCCGCGTGATCGGCAGCCCCTTGCTCACGCGCACCGGCACCGCGCTCACGCGCATGGCCCTGGCCCTGCATCTGCCGGTGAAGGGCCTGATCAAGGCCACCATCTTCAAGCAGTTCGTGGGCGGGGAGCACATCGCCGAGACGCTGGGCACCGCCGCGCGGCTGGCCGGCCGGGGCGTGGGCACCATCCTGGACTTCAGCGTGGAGGGACAGGACGATGACGCCTCGTTGGACGCCACCGCAGCCGAAGTGCTGCGGACCATCGCTGTCGCCAAGGAGCATGCGCACGTGCCCTTCGCGGTGTTCAAGCCCACCGGGGTGGCGCGCATGGCGATCATGGAGCGCGTGTCGAACGGCACCCCGCTGGACCCCGCCGACCAGGCCGAATGGGACCGCGCCAAGGGCCGTGTGCTGCGGCTGTGCCAGGCGGCCCACGATGCCGGCGTGCCGCTGCTGGTGGACGCCGAGGACAGCTGGGTGCAGCAGGCCATCGACGACCTGGTGGCCGACATGATGCGGCGCTTCAACCGCGAACGGCCCATCGTGTTCAACACCGCGCAATTGTACCGCCACGACCGGCTGGCCTTCCTGCGCGAGAGCATCGCGGCGGCCCGGCGCGACGGCCATCATTACGGCGTGAAGCTGGTGCGCGGCGCCTACATGGAAAAGGAACGGGAACGGGCCGGGGAGCAGGGCTACCGCGACCCGATCCAGCCGGACAAGGCCGCCACCGACCGCGATTTCGATGAGGCGCTGCGCCTGTGCGTGGCGAACGTGGAGCATGTGGCCGTGATGGCCGGCACGCACAACGAGGCGAGCACCCTGCTGTTGGCACGGCTCATGGCCGATCAGGGGCTGGCCCGCGACGACAAGCGCGTGTGGTCCGCGCAGCTGCTGGGCATGAGCGACAACATCAGCTTCAACATGGCCGCCGCCGGCTACAACGTGGTGAAGTACGTGCCGTACGGTCCGGTGCGCAAGGTGATGCCCTATCTCTTCCGCCGCGCCGAGGAGAACACCAGCGCGCGCGGGCAGACCGGACGGGAGC
>JAVFAQ010000224.1:0-5483 GCA_034002325.1 Flavobacteriales bacterium
ACTTCTCCCGTGGTGCCTCCGACGCAATCGCCGCAGTTGTCGAGGAAGGCCGTTCCGCCCCACTCGCCGTTGCAGTCCTGCACGCAGGCAACTTCGCCCGTGGTTCCGCCCACGCAATCGCCGCAGTTGTCGAGGAAGGCACTGCCACCCCACTCGCCGTTGCAGTCCTGCACGCAGGCAACTTCACCCGTGGTGCCACCGACGCAATCACCACAGTTGTCGAGGAAGGCTTCGCCGCCCCATTCGTCGTTGCAGTCCTGCACGCAGGCCACTTCACCCGTGGTACCGCCCACGCAATCGCCGCAGTTGTCGAGGAAGGCGCTGCCGCCCCACTCGCCGTTGCAGTCCTGCACGCAGGCAACTTCACCCGTGGTGCCACCGACGCAATCACCACAGTTGTCGAGGAAGGCTTCGCCGTTCACCACGCCAGCGCAATCGGTGCAGGTGCTGTTGAAGTCGGGGTCGTCGGGCAGGCGGCACACCCCGCATTCGTCGAAAATGCTTTGTCCGAAGGGCACGCCGGCGCAATCGTTGGGGTCGGCGAAGCCTTTGATCAGGATCACGCGGTTGCCGCCGCCGAAAGTGGAGAATAGGAAATCACCGGTGACCGGATCGATCATGGCCCCTTCGGCGCCGGACATGCCGGTGACCAGATCACGGGCGGAACTTGGCAGAGGAAGCCCGTCGGCATCGACATCGAAGACCACCACCTTTCCCGAACTGTAGCTGGAGATCGCCATGGAGGGCACGTCGAACCCGGCTGACCCCGGCGGGATGTAGGTGATGCCTTCCGGTCCGCTGGCGGTGCCGGAAACGGAGACGGTGGCGTTCTGCGTGCCGGGCAGGTACTGGCCTTCCACATCGATGGTGTACGGCAGGCGGTACAGGTTGCTTGAGTTGTAGGAGGCCACGATCAGGCTTCCTTCCGCGGGGAAGCCTTGCGGCACCAGGGCCACGCTGCCCACGGAACCGGCCACGCCCAGCGGGCCCAGGGCGATGGACGAGGTGAGGCCGGCGCCGTACACCTGCCCCAGCATGTTCATGGAGTAGCGCGTGTAGAGCAAGGTGCCGTTGGGCGCGAAGAGCACGCCGCCGTCGATGTTCGGTGTGTTCACGAAGGCTGTGGCGGTACCGCTGAAGCCGGTGATATGGCCGTCCCCGTCCCGCACCAGGTCGATGGCGTACAAGGCCGCGCCGGCACCATTGGCCGCGCCACCGAGGTACAATGTGTTGGGTTCTTCCGGCCGGATGGTGAGGCCGCCGTAATTGGCCGGTACGCCGGGCGCACTGCCCAGGTCCACCACGGCATAGCCGGCGGTGACGAACTCCGGGGTGAGGGTCTGGGCCTGGGCGCTGGACAGCAGCGTACCGGCGATCAGGGCGATGAGGGCGTGGCGGGTGCTCATGGGGCGATGGTGAAAATGGTCCACGGATGCAGCGTGCGGAACGATGCCCGCGACTTCAAAACTCGATCGGATCGGCCCGCCGCGCCATCCCATATCCGGGGGATGCCGGAATAGTTGGGTGAACGGCACGCCGGGGCGGGTGAACGACCGGGCGCGTGGGCCGGCATCTATGGCAGCTGCGCGGTGCGCTCGGCGGTGGGCACCGATCCGCCCACGTTCACCAGCACGGGTTCCCGGTCGTTGTCAGCGCCGGTTGCGCAAGGTGTCGTCACCGTTCACAATGAACCGTTGGGTTGACAAGGACCGTCTTGCATTCGCGGTGAGCCGCAGGGGTGGACCGTAGAACCCGCCCTCACGGCCATCTCACCGAAAAGGCCGTTCGCAACGCCCCCCCCCCGCAAACGATCGGAGCTGCCCACCACCAAGAACGATGCGGCCCCGCCGAAGCGGGGCCGCACCTATGTCACACTACCGCTGCCCGGAAGGCAGGGGTGTTCAACGCATGGGTCGCTCAGCGCACCAGGGTGTGCGCTGCATCGCTCCAGGGGCTCCGGCCCGTGGTGCCGATGGCGCGTACCCGGAACCAGTGCTCCTTCGCACTGGCGAGCCCGGATACCACCTGCCTGATGCGGGTGGTCTCCGCCACTTGTTTCCAGGCCTCGGCATCGTCGGGCGAAACGGCGTTGTGCTCCACCACGTAGAGGGCGGCGCCGCGCATGGTGGCCCAATCCAATCGGGCTTCACCGACATGCTCGCTGATGCGGGCGCGCAACTTCAAGGGCTTGGGCAGCCCTTCCTGCGAACGGGTGTGGCTGCGTACGAAGAACCCGGCACCGAGTATCTTCTCCGCGTCGTCACCGGCATGGCTGATCACATCGCCGGCCAGCGCATCGATCGCCAGCTTCAGCTCGCGTCTGCGTTGCTCGCGCCTGGCGGTCGCCGTGCGGCCACCATCGGCGGCTTCGGTGATCGCTTGTTGCAAGGCTTCGCGCTTGGTGGCGATCTCCGCAAGCGATGGTGAAAGGGTCGGGAAGTCAGGGTTGTCCTGAAGGCGCTCTTCGATGAAGAGTGAACGGGCGGCCAGTTGCACGGCGTTCAAGCGTGAAATGGCCTTTACTAATTTGGTCATGTCCGTAAGGTCTTGGGGTGCTCCTGCTTTGCAGGGATGCACCGGTTACTGAAAAGTCGGATCGATCGGCCGGTGTGGCCCGGGTGGCCACACCATGGCATGTCCATGGGCGGACCATGCCGCACGGCATCGCATTGCACCGCGGTCGATCGGGCCGGTGCAGGGAGGTTCCGGGGCAGGGCCACCATGGGCCGGCGGACCGGAACGGATGCCGTCAGCAGGCGGCGAACGGAGGCGGGCGCGGGCTGAGCGGTCTACGGCCACTATCGCTTTGCAGGGCGTACTGCCACAGCAGCGTCCAGAATTGCTTGGGTTCCGTGGAGCCAAGCACCTTGCGGGCAAGGACCTGGAGGGACGCGAACAAATGCCGCGCATAACTGCCGGGCACCTTCTCGACCACCAGGAACGCCAGCAGCGGATGGACCGACGGTGAAGCAGGTACCGCCTTCCTGTACTGCAGGAAGAGAACCTCCTCTTCATCGTCGTCCATTTCATCGTCGTCCACGTCGTACATATCAACGTAGCACACTTCCACGTGGATCCTGCCCAATACGGGGACGGACAGACCCGGCGTACGCCAGTACCATGCGGTCCGTCCATACCACAACTTCGCGGCAAGGGCGCGCAACAAGAGCAGCGGGTCCAACGCCTTGAGCAAGGACACCGGCGACAAGGCGAGGTAGTTCTCCGTCATGGCCTCCATGTCGTCCGGCACCAAGGCCAAGTTGCCCGGCATGGCGCTCATGTCATCCGGCATTTCCGCGTTGTGGCCCGACATGCCGATCATGTGGCGCGACATCGGATGCATGTCGCCCGCCTGCGGGACCATGTCGTGCGACGCCCGGATCGCGTCGTCCGTCCTTGGCCGCACGTGGCGGAACATCCGGCGCACCACGTCCGACAAGGCGCCCGGGCCGGCCGCCTTCGTCAATATGGTCCGCAATGTGGCGCGCATGCTCCGTGTGTTCCGCTTTCGTCGGCACAAAGGAGGGTTCACGGCGGAACGGGGCCAACGATCGCCGCTGATCAACTATCAACACCTTGTCAACAAAATCGTGCAGGAAGCCGTTGCGAAAAAGAACGATCACTGTTGATCTCCTTTCAACATCCGTTTCAACCCCGCATGTTCAGTATTTCGGGTCCCGCCGGCCCGGCTCCTGCCGATTGCTCATCCACGACCCACCGCACCCTCCACCAAGGCGATCTCCTCCTCCGTCAAGCCATAGAGGCGGTACACGAGGGTGTCGATCTTACGCTCGATCAGTGACGTATCGATCGCAGGGTCCGCTGACTTCAACTCAAGGACCTCCAAGGTCTTGCTGCCTAATGTTTGATCGTCCATGATGGCAGGGTGGACCGGAAGGCCAAGGATGTACGGGGATTGCATGGCCAGCGCATCTCCACGCAGCCGGGTGGTGGTATGCCAGAGCATGAACCAGACGACACTACTGTTCAGATATCCCAGCAACTCCATCGGGACGTCCACGATCATGAAAAGCTTGTTGTTCACATACAGGCCCGCTTCGTCATATGCGAAAGCATGCGACATGGCGATCTCTTGATAAAGGATCTTGGGCCGGTCCATAAGATTCCAGTAGTCTATGGAATCCTGAATCTCGAACCACCGATAATTGCCTGACTTTCTTCCTGGCCAATTCTTATCCATGTTGCCAGCTGGACGCGGCTCCAGCCCTTCGCGGAAACCCTCAAGATGTCGTCTGATGGCTGGGTATTCATCAATGTCGATACCGCGCCGTGTGAAGATCAAGTACTTGTTGCTCACCGGTCGCTCGTATCGCCTGATGTCCTTGCCTGCGAGGAAGGGCTTGATCACCTCCGCGCTGCGCGGATCCTCGGCAATAAGCCGATCGCGCGTAGCGGCATCGATCACGAAGGCTTCGTTCAATCCGGTCTTGATCCCATAAAAGATCTTTCCGCCCAAGTATTCCCCCAACGGCCTGCCTGCCCCGCGCAGTTTGTCGATCACAGCTTGAATGCGTGCATCCACCAAGACCCAGCCTCCCTCGCTCAGGCTGGCAGGCTGCACCTGTACCTCAGCGGCGGCGATCAGTTCATCCAAGCTGCGCTCACCAGGTAGTTCCGTCAGTGTGGCGGCCGGGAATCCATGGCCACCGGGCACCTTTTCCACGTGCAGTACGCAGGGGTACGTGATGGCCTCCTCGAATACCGGCAGGTCGCCGAAATCGATGATGTGCTGCACGGCCAGTTCCTGTAGGTAGATGCGCAAGGCCTTGCCATAGCCCGACCTCATCCACTTGTTGGGAACGATGAATGTGAATTGGCCTTGCGGCCGCAGTAACAGCAGGCCGAGTTCGATGAAGTAGGTGAAAAGATCGGCCGTTCCGGCGAAGGTGCGATACTGTTCCTTCAGATAGGGCTTGATCTCCTTGAAGGCCTCCTGCCGGATGTACGGCGGGTTTCCGATGACCACATCGAAACCGGTGAAACGTCCTGCATCATCCAGCACTTCGGGGAACTCGAAGCGCCACTCGAAGGCATTGGTGAAGAGCACGTTGTTCTTCAGGTCGTCCACCACTTGGCTCAACTTGTTGATCTTCTCCTCCAACTTGCGGCGCCGTTCGTTCTGCCTGCGTGTTGGGCGGGTCTTGCCCTCCGTGTCGAAAAGCTGCTCCTTCTCGTAGGCCAGGTAGTACTCGTTCTTCGCCTTGTTCAGGTCCCTCACCGCCTTGGTCTCCTGGCTTATGCCCACTTGGAGATCGCCCTTGATGGTATCGATGAGGCGCTCCATTTCCCGCTTCAGGGCCTTGTCGTCGGCATGGCGGTATTGCTCCACGGCCAGGCGGTAGCTGTCCATGTTCCACTTGCTCTTGCGCAGGGCCGGCGCCAGGTCGGCATCCAGGGCGAAGCGGTGGATGAGGCTGTTGCCGCACTTGAGGTTGATGTCGATGTTGGGCAGCGTTTCCAGC
>JAVFAQ010000225.1:0-5457 GCA_034002325.1 Flavobacteriales bacterium
ACTTCTCCTTGGTGCCCATGGTGATGGAGCCGTCGCTCACCTCCACCGTGTCCAGCCCCAGCTTGTCCAGCAGCTTGCGGTAGTCCTTGAAGGCGCCGCGCGCCACGAAGGCCTCGAACAGGGTGCCGCCGAGGTACACCCGGAAGCCGGCCTTCTGGTACAGGGCGATCTTCTCCTTGAGGTGCGGGGTGACGAACGAGGTGCCGAAGCCGAGCTTCACCAGGTCGATCAGGTGGCCGCTGGCGGCGATCATGTCCTCGGCCTGGCGCATGGAGAGGCCCTTGTCCATGACCATGGTGGCTCCTTCCTCACGGGGCTTCTGGCTCCGTGCCGGAATGTGCGAGAGGGCGTAGTTCATTTCCGGTAGAGTTCCAGCAGATGGAGCACCTGCGGGATCGCGGTGGCCTCGGGGCAGGCATCGAGGAAGCGGGCGTGGCCGGCGTGGTCGGTCATCAGGGCCTCTTCCAGCAGCAGCAGGCCGCGCTGCATGTGCCCGCTGCGCAGCAGATGCACGGCCATGCGGTACTTGAAGCGGGGGTCCAGGGTATGCACCTGCTCGGCCTCCTGCATCTTGCGCAGGCCGGCGGGTGGCCCCTTGAAGGCGGCCAGCAGGTCCGCGTGGTCCATCCAGGCGTCGAGGTTCTGCGGTTCGAGCCGGTGTACGCGCTCGTAGGCGGCAGTGGCCTCGGGGAAGCGCTCGGCATGGGCCAGGGCCTGGGCCAGGCAATGCCAGCCGTCGCTGTTGTCCGGGGCCAGGCGGGTGGCCACCTCCAGGTCCTTGATGGCCTCGGCCGTGCGGCCCTGCATGTCCTTCACCACGCCCCGGCCGATCCAGGCGTCGGTCCAGTTGGGGTCCAGCGCCAGGGCCTGGTCGTAGTGGATCAGCGCCTGCTCGAAGCGCTCCATCTTCTCGTAGCACTCGCCGATGTAGCTGAAGGTGAAGGCCTGCGGCCCGTCGTGCGCGATGGTCTCCTGGTACAGCTCCACCGCGCCCTGGTGGTCGCCCTGCACCAGCAGGTTGCGGGCCTTGCTGAAGTAGGCCGAGGTGAACTCCTCCTCGATGGTCATGCACAGGTCCAGCGCCTCGTTGCTCTCCTCCAGGCGGTCCAGCCGGGCCAGGGCGTTGCCCAGGTTGTACCAGCCCACGAAGGAGTACGGGTGGTCGTCGGTGAAGCCGCGGAAGAAGGTCGCCGCCGCCTCGTGCGCGTCCTGCAGGTCGTAGCAGTAGGCCAGCTCGTACAGCACGGCCTCGTTCTCGGGGTTGATGCCCAGGGCGCGCTTCAGGCAGGCGATCGCCTCGTCGTGCGCGCCGGTGTTCTCGTGCTCGAAGGCCAGGTCCAGCAGGATGTCGTCCAGCCCGTCCTCGGCCAGCTCCAGCGCGCGGGTGTACTGCTCGATGGCCCGGCGGTGCTGGCGCAGCTGGCTGTGGATGCCGGCGCGGTGCAGGTACACGTCCTCGTTGAAGGGCTCGAGCTTGCCGATCGCGTCCAGGGCGTCCAGGGCCTTGTTCAGCCGGCCCATGGCCATCAGCACGTGCGCCTCGCAGAACAGCAGGTCCACCGTGCCGGGGTGCTGCGCCTGGGCGTACTCCAGCACCGCACGGGCCTGGCGCAGGTCGTTGTGCTCCAGGTAATGGTCGATGATCATCTCGAACTCCTCCACATCGAAGAAGTACCGATCGTTGCGGCTGAGCATGGCCTCGTAGCGGACCACGCAGTTCTGCCGGTCGTCGCGATCATGCAGGGGCGGGATGCCTTCGTTCATGGAGCGTCAACGGTTCGCACAAAAGTAGCCAGTTCCGCCTTGGACCGGGGCGGGGAGGGGCGCGTTATGAACAACCGGCGGTGCATCCGGCGGTGTTCAACAGCCGATCGTGGACGCCATGAACACCGTGGCCCTGACGGGGTTGCGCGTGCCGGTACCTTTGCCGCGCGGCACAACGGCCGGCACTTTTCCCCATGACCCTGATCCGATCCATTTCCGGCATCCGCGGCACCATCGGCGGGGCCCCGGGCAGCGGCCTCACACCGCTGGACGTGGTGCGCTACACCGCCGCCTTCGGCACCCTCATGCGCCGGTCAGCCCACGGCGCCCGCCCGCGCATGGTGCTGGGGCGCGATGCCCGCGTGAGCGGGCCCATGGTGCGCGACCTGGTGGCCGGCACCCTCACCGGCCTGGGCTTCGACGTGGTGGACCTGGGCCTGGCCGCCACCCCCACGGTGGAAATGGCCGTGCCCGGCGAGCAGGCCGACGGCGGCATCATCCTCACCGCCAGCCACAACCCCGGCCAGTGGAACGCCCTGAAACTGCTCAATGCACGCGGCGAGTTCATCTCCGCCGAGGAAGGCCGGCAGGTGCTCGAACTGGCCGGGGCGGACGACTTCACCTTCGCCCCCGTGGAGGAACTGGGCACGGTGCGTACCGACGATAGCTGGACCGCCCGCCACATCGAGGCGATCATGGGGCTGGACCTGGTGGACGCCCCGGCCGTGCGCGCCGCCGGCTTCCGCGTGGTGGTCGATGCCGTGAACTCCGTGGGCGGCCTTTGCGTGCCCGCCCTGCTGGAGGCCCTCGGCGTGGAGACCATCAAGCTGCACTGCACGCCCGACGGCCGCTTCCCCCACGACCCCGAGCCGCTGCCCGCGCACCTGACGGACCTGACGCGGGCCGTGGTGGAGCACAAGGCCCACCTGGGCATCGCCGTGGACCCCGACGTGGACCGCCTGGCCCTGGTGTGCGAGGACGGCAGCCTGTTCGGCGAGGAATACACCCTGGTGGCCTGCGCGGACCACGTGCTGGCCCACCGCCCCGGCGACACGGTGAGCAACCTCAGCAGCACCCGCGCCCTGGACGATGTGGCCGCCCGCCACGGCCGCCGCCGCCACGCCAGCGCCGTGGGCGAGGTGAACGTGGTGGAACGGATGAAGCAGGTGCAAGCCCCCATCGGCGGGGAGGGCAACGGCGGGGTGATCCTCAGCGAGCTGCACTACGGGCGCGACGCCCTGGCCGGCATCGCCCTGTTCCTCACCCTGCTGGCCCGGCGCGGCGGCCCATGCTCCGAACTGCGCCGCAGCTACCCGGACTACTTCATCAGCAAGAACAAGATCGACCTGGCGCCCGGCATGGACGTGCAGGCCCTGATCGATGCCCTGGGCGAGCGCTACCGGGAGCACCCGCACAGCACGGTGGACGGCCTGCGCGTCGAGTTCGGCAACACCTGGGCCCACCTGCGCCGCAGCAACACCGAGCCCATCATCCGGGTCTATGCCGAGGCGCCCGACAGGGCCGGGGCCGATGCCCTCGCGGGCAGGATCTTGAGCGAGCTGCGCGATCTGGCCGACGCCCGCGCCGCCGAGCGGTAAATTCGCGGCCCATGCCCACCCCGCGCATCTATCTGGACAATGCCGCCACCACCCCGGTGGCCCCCGAAGTGTTCGACGCCATGGTGCCCTACCTGCGCGACCACTACGGCAACCCCTCGTCCATCCACGCCTTCGGCCGCGCCACCCGCGCGGCCATCGAACGCGCCCGCCGCGCCGTGGCCCGCCACCTGAACTGCGCCCCCGGCGAGATCATCTTCACCAGCGGCGGCACCGAGGCGGACAACATGGCCGTGCGCTGCGCCGTGCGCGACCGCGGCGTGCGCCACATCATCTCGTCGCCCATTGAGCACCACGCCGTGGAGCACACCGTGGCCGAACTGCACCTGAAGGACAAGGTGCGGGCCCACATGGTGCGCCTGGGGGCCGATGGCGCGGTGGACATGGCCCATCTGGAGGAGCTGCTCAAGGCCACCGAGGGCCAGGGCGTGCTGGTGAGCCTGATGCACGCCAACAACGAGGTGGGCACCCGCATCGACCTGGAGGCCGTGGGCGCCCTGTGCCGCCGCCATGGCGCGCTCTTCCACAGCGACACCGTGCAGACCATGGCCCACTACCGCTTCGACCTGGAGAAGCTGCCGGTGGACCTGATCACCGCCAGCGCGCACAAGTTCCATGGTCCCAAGGGCGTGGGCTTCCTGTACATGCGCAGCGGCACCGGCTTCAAGCCGCTGATCCATGGCGGCTCGCAGGAGCGCAACATGCGCGGGGGCACGGAGAACCTGGCCGGCATCGTGGGGCTGGCCGCCGCCATGGACCTGGCGTACGCGCACCTGGAGGAGCACCAGCGCCATGTGCAGGGGCTGAAGACGCACCTGATCGAACGGCTGCGGGCCGTTGTCCCGGGCCTGGTGTTCAACGGCGACATCTCCCCGGACAGCCTGTACACCGTGCTGAGCGTTCGTTTCCCGGACGACGGCAAGGCCGAGATGCTGATCTACAACCTGGACATCGAGGGCATCGCGTGCAGCGGCGGCAGCGCGTGCAGCAGCGGCAGCAACAAGGGCAGCCACGTGATGGCCGCCCTGGCGCCCGGGGCCACCGGTGCCAACGTGCGCTTCTCCTTCAGCCGGTACAACACGCTGGCCGAGCTGGACCGCACGGTGGAGGCCCTTCAGCGGATCCTGCGGCCCGTGGCGGTGAACGCCTGAGGGTTGCGCCTATTCCGGGCGCATCACCACCAGCCGGCCGGCCGGTGCGCCCTCCACCCGCAGCAGGTACACCCCCGGGGCCATGCCGTGCAGGTCGATCCATTGGTCGCCGGCCGCCACGTGCGCCCGCAGGGCCCGCCGACCGTTCATGTCGTACAGTTCCACCACGCCGGCCGCGGGCATGTCCAGCCGCACCCGGTCCGTGGCGGGGTTCGGGTGCAGGCCCGGTGCGGTGGGCGGCGTCATGGCGATCGACGTGGCGAGCTCCTCGCAGCCGAAGTCCATGCCGCACACCAGGCGCGCGGCGTACTGGGCCACGAAGCCGATCGCGTTGGTGCCGTCGTTCTGCAGGTAGTCCGTATGCCCGCTGGTGGCGTAGGTCTTCAGGCAGTTGTCCAGGCCGATGTGGTCGCAGCGCACGTGGATGTCATGGCTGCCCGAGGCCACCAGCCCGGTGGGGATGCCCACCACGGAGACCTCCTCGGTGTAGTAGGGCACCACGCCGTCGCCCGTCTCGTGGATGCTGGCCAGGGGCACGTCGCCCGGTTCGATCCACAGGGTGTCGCCGATGGCCCCGCTGAAACTGTAGCAGGCCAGGGGCTTGCTGCTGTAGCCCGGGCTGCCGCTGGTGCCCTCCACGCCGCCCTGCTGGGCCACGATGGCGGCCACCGAGGCGGGCACCTCGCTCTCCTGGTCCAGGTAGGTGGCATGGATCGCGCTGATGGCCCCGGCGCTCACCCCGCCGATGATGATCCGCTCCGGGTCGATGCCGTACGGGTTGCCGTCCTCCGCCACGGACTTCCGGAGGAAGCGCACGCAGGCCTTCATGTCGTGCGCGCCTCGCATCACCGCCAGGGTGGTGGTGGTCTCGGTGGGCCAGAACAGGCCCACGCGGTAGTCAGGCGCCACGGCCACGTAGCCCATGG